>JBLIZK010000022.1:0-16060 GCA_048859825.1 Paludibacter sp. | reverse complement strand
GGAAAAGTAGTTCCTGTTTCGGAAGCTGTTTCAACCGATTGTTATCGACCCGATTGCCATATTACTATGGAAGTTATAAACAATAGCTTAACAGTGCATGCTTATAACCCAAAACCTTACTACATTGTGCCCGGGCGCAATGAGGTTTTACAGGTGGTTGATTTAAAAGTAAATATTGATACGAATCGGTTTGGAGGTATTGGTTTTCAGCACACAGGTACCACTGGTAGCGGAGCAACTTTGATAAAAAATTATAGCGTGGAATGGAAATAATTGTAATTTTACAGAAATTTATGACTAATCTAAAGATGTTAAAAGTGTTTTTATATATTGCAATCTGGATTCCTGTTGCAGTATTCTCCCAATCTTTTCCGGTCGATTCAAGTTACACTGTTGAAAGAGCCTGGAAAAATATAAGTAAGCGTTATCCCGATGCGAAAATTGTAGCTGCTGTGGTGTCGGAGAAAATAAGCGCGGTGTACAATGTTGAATATGCAAGGCTTACAAATACGCCTTTTGGAGAGCGGAAACTGCATTTGGATATTTTTCGTCCGAAGGCTAAAGGCCTGTATCCGGCCGTGGTAATGGTGCATGGTGGCGGTTGGCGCTCGGGCAACAAAACTATGGAACATGCTATGGCTATCCGACTGGCCGAAAATGGTTTTGTGGCTATACCGGTTGAGTACAGGTTGTCGCTTGAAGCACCGTATCCGCAGGCTGTGTTCGATATTAAATCGGCCATTCGCTGGATAAAGGCAAATGCCGAAAAATGGAATGTGGATACTACACGGATAGCCATTGAAGGAAATTCAGCCGGTGGACAATTAGCCACTCTTGTGGGCATGACCAACGGTGTTTCGCATTTGGAAGGCAGCATAGGTGTCGCAAAAGGCATGGCTACAGTGCATGCCGTGTTGGATGTGGATGGTGTTGTGAATTTTATGGCTCCCGGCTCATTAAACCTCAAACGCAAGCCCGATTCGCCCGATGTAGCCTGGCTCGGAGGTACATTCGAAGAAAAACCTGGCGTATGGAAGGAGGCTTCGCCTGCGTATTGGGTAAGTAAGAATTCGGTGCCTGTGTTGTTTATACAGGGCACTGAACCGCGTTTTACGGCCGGGATGTACGAAATGCGGGCATTGATGTCGCAAAATGGCATTTATAGCGAATATCGTCCCATCGAAAACTCACCTCACACATTTTGGTTGTACCATCCGTGGTTTGAACCAACCATGAAGTACTGCATTGATTTTTTGAATCAGGTATTTAAAAAATAGTTTTAATTCATTGGCCACGGGCGATTCCTGTGGCCAATTCTTTTATTAAATATTCTTTGCCAGAACTTTATTTTTCCCTACTTTTGCAACGATTTTGGTTCCGGGCATCTTTTCAGATGCCGGATTAAAAGGGAATCAGGTGAAAATCCTGAACAGTCCCGCTGCTGTAAGCTCAACCTCACCCCAACCCTCTCCATGAGGAGAGGGAGAAAGAGGAAAACGTATTGAACAACACTTTTGCCACTGGTTTTTCACAGTAAGCAGTAAAATAGTGAACAGTTTTATAACTGCTAATTACCAACTGCCGACTGCAAACTGTATCCGGGAAGGCGTTCAACTACGGGAGTAAGTCAGAAGACCTGCCAGATTTTATAATTTTCAGCAGCTTTCGAGGAAAAGGCGATGCGACAACAGCAAAATATCTCAGCAGAAATTTGCCTTTGTTGGTTTTGTTTTCGGAAGCTATTTGGTTCAATTTATCAAATAGTTATTCATTTATGTCGTCAGTAAAAAGTTATGTACATGTGTACACCGGCAACGGAAAAGGGAAAACCACCGCTGCCATGGGACTGGCCCTGCGTGCCGTAGGGGCTGGTAAGAAAGTGTTTATCGGGCAATTTGCCAAAGGAACACATTATTCTGAATTAGAATCCATCGCAAAATTTCTTCCGGATATTACTATTCATCAATACGGGGCCGGTTGCTTTATTTTTAATAAGCCCAAACAGCACGATGTGGAAATGGCCATTGCCGGACTCAATGAAATAGAACAGATTATTTTAGCCGGACAACATCAGGTGGTTATTCTCGACGAGGCGAATATAGCGCTTTATTACAAACTGTTTAGCATACAAAGGCTTATTGAAGTAGTTGATAAACGACATCCATCCACCGAAGTGATAATTACGGGTAGGTATGCCTGCCAGGAAATTATTGATTATGCCGATTTGGTGACGGAGATGAAAGAAATAAAACACTATTACCAGCAGGGAGTGCAGGCAAGGGCAGGCATTGAAAAGTAAACCTGAAATGAAGGCACGAAAAAGTTCTACAAAACTGATGATTGAAATTTATTAATATAGAGATGAAGAAATTAAAACCTCTGATGTTTGTAGGAACAGGGAGCGATGTAGGTAAAAGTGTGATTGCAGCTGCTTTTTGCAGGATATTAAAGCAGGAAGGATACACACCAGCGCCATTCAAAGCGCAAAATATGGCGCTCAACTCGTATGCAACGCCCGAAGGACTTGAAATTGGTCGCGCACAGGCGGTGCAGGCCGAAGCAGCAGGCGTGGCATGTCATACTGATATGAATCCCTTATTACTAAAACCATCGGCCGACACTATTTGCCAGGTAGTGCTACACGGTAAAAACATTGGCAACCAACATGCCATTGATTATTTCTCGTCGGGTAACCGAATGGAGCTGCGCAGGGAAGTATGCGGGGCTTTTGACCGTTTGGCACAACGCTTTAACCCCATAATAATGGAAGGTGCAGGCAGTATAAGCGAAATAAACCTGCGCGAAGTGGATTTGGTAAACATGCCCATGGCCATGCATGCAGATGCTGCGGTAATATTGGTGGCCGATATTGACCGTGGAGGAGTTTTTGCATCGGTATATGGCTCGGTAATGTTGCTGAAAGAAGAAGAACGGAAATTACTGAAAGGGATATTGATAAATAAGTTCAGGGGCGATATCCGTTTGTTCGAACCGGGTATAAAGATGATGGAGGAATTGTGTGGAGTACCTGTAGTGGGTGTAGTGCCTTATTTTAAGGATATATACGTGGAGGAAGAAGACTCGGTAATGCTGCATACAAAGAACCGTTTTGCACAGTTGGGTAAAGTGAATGTGGCTGTAGTTTTATTGCAACACATGGCCAACTTTACTGATTTTAATGCACTTGAACATGATACGCGTATCCATTTGTACTATAGCAATCAACCATCGGAAATAAGCCAAGCGGATATTATTATTATTCCGGGTACTAAAAATACGCTGCACGATATGCAGGTATTGCGTAATAACGGAATAGCACAGGCAATAATTAAAGCGCATGCTGCGGGTAAAATGGTTTTGGGTATATGTGGGGGTTATCAAATGCTGGGTGAGGAGTTACACGACCCTGAGGGTGTGGAAAGCGACCTGAAACAGCTCCCCGGTTTGGGACTTTTGCCACTGAAAACGGTGCTTGAAGGCGAAAAAATTACGCGTCAGGTACAATTTACGTTCGGCGGAGCCCCGGACGAATGCGTAGGGTACGAAATACACAATGGACGAACGGAGTTTTTGGATGAAAAGCCGGCGTTGAATAAACTGATGGATGGTAGTGAGGATGGTTGCAGAATAGCGAACTGTATAGGTACGTATATTCACGGTATTCTGGATAATAAAACGGTGGTGGACAAATTGCTGGAACCTTTTTTGAAAGAGAATGTAACAACAGAATTTGATTACAGGCAATTCAGAGAAGAGCAGTTTGATAAACTGGCCGAACATGTACGCCGGCATGCGAACATAGAGCGGGTTATCGGGATGATGGAATGAGGCAAATTTGCAGGTTGCGCCAGGGATAGAGCGTATGCACGAAGCGTAGCGGAGGGCAGCAGCGAAAGCCCGACCCGAAGGGGGGCGCCCAAAATGGATTGTTTTGAAATTGTAAAAAATGAATAATATGAAAAAAATAATTGTCGTAACAGGTGGACAGCGTTCGGGGAAGAGCAGTTTTGCACAAAGGCTGGCTTTGGAGCTGAGCGAAAATCCGGTTTATCTGGCCACATCGGCAGTGTGGGACGAGGAGCATCGCGAACGCATTGAGCGGCATAAACGCGATAGGGGAGCGGAGTGGACGAATATTGAGGAACAGTTTGATGTGGATAAGGTGGATGTGAACGGGCGGGTAGTGTTGCTGGATTGTGTGACGCTATGGGCAACTAATTTTTTCAGTAAGAATGATGGTGATGTTGATGTGTCGCTGGAAGAGTTGAAAACGCGGTTCGACGCGTTTGTGAGCCAGGAGGCTACTTTTATTTTTGTTACGAACGAGATAGGTCTGGGAGGTACGTCGGTAAATGATTTGCAACGTCGGTTTACCGACCTCATTGGTTGGTTCAATCAGTTGATAGCTGCCCGTGCCGATGAGGTGATTCTGATGGTGTCGGGTATTTCGGTGAAAATTAAATAATCTATTAAAAAAATTATAGCAATATGTCTCAAAAAACTTTTCAAATTCAGGCGCCGGCGAAACGTATAGTGCCATTTTTGCAGGAAAAAATTGATAACCTTACTAAGCCAAAAGGTTCGTTGGGTAGGTTAGAGGAGATGGCCATACAGATTGGTACTATTCAGCAAACGCTCGACCCGAAGTTCGTAAATCCGTATCACATTATTTTTGGCGGCGACCATGGTATTACTGCCGAAGGTGTGAGTTATTCGCCGGCCGAGGTAACGCCGCAAATGATTTTTAACTTTATGGAAGGTGGTGCTGGGATCAACTTCCTGGCCCGTCAGCACAACATTCAATTAAAGGTGGTGGATAGCGGCATTAATTACGATTTTGAGGGATTGCCAACGCTTATTGACCTGAAGGTGCGTAAAGGTACGCGTAACTATATGCACGAGGCTGCTATGACGCGCGATGAATATGAACTGTGTCTGGAACGTGGAGCTTCGGTGGTGGACGACTGTTATAACGAAGGCTGTAATGTAATAAGTTTTGGCGAAATGGGTATTGGCAATACTTCGTCGTCGTCGATGTGGATGACTTACCTTACAGGTATTGACTTGCAGCAATGCGTGGGAGCGGGCAGTGGTTTCGACTCAGAAGGTGTGCAACGCAAATATAGTATTCTGAAAAAAACCATGGATAATTATAGTGGCGATGGTTCGGTTGAGGATATTTTGTGTTATTTTGGTGGTTACGAAATGGTGATGGCTGTAGGAGCTATGTTGCGCGCTGCCGAACTGAAAATGACCATTCTCATTGATGGTTTTATTATGACCAATTGTGCTCTGGCAGCTACCAAACTTTACCCTGAGGTGTACGAATACTTTATTTTCGCACATCAGGGCGACGAAGCGGGGCATAAACTGGTACTGGATTATCTGAATGCCAAACCTTTGTTGTTTTTCGACTTGCGCTTAGGCGAGGGAACAGGTGCTTTGTGTGCGTATCCGCTTGTGGACTCGGCAGTGCGTATGATCAACGAAATGAGTACCTTTAAACATGCCAAAGTAACCAAATACTTCGAATAAATATGATTTTGAAAGATCTGGCAGCTGCCATTGTGTTTTTTACCCGCATTCCGGTTTGGAAAATATACAATGTACCCCCCGAAAACTATACACGTATGATTTATTTCTGGCCATTCACGGGCTGGATAACTTCGGGTATTACCGTAGCTGCCTGGTTGGCATTTTCAGCATTGTTTCCGCCAATGGTTGCGGTAATACTGGCGTTGCTGACACGGATTTTAGTTACTGGCGCTTTGCACGAAGATGGTTTGGGCGATTTTCTGGATGGTTTTGGAGGTGGAAAATCGAAAGAAGCTATTTTAAGAATTATGAAAGACAGCCATACAGGTAGTTTTGCGCTGGTAGGTCTGATTTTTTATTTTGTATTACTGATAGCAACGCTGCAATCCATCCCTGAGCATATGCTGCCCCTGGTGATTTTTGCTGCCGATCCGTTTTCGAAATTTGCTGCCACAATTATGATGAACATTTTGCCCTATGCCCGACCCGATGAAGAGAGCAAAACAAAAATATCGTATTTAAACCTGAAGTGGTGGCAGTTTGTAATTAGTGCGTTTTTTGGATTAATGCCCGTGTGTTTTTTGGGTTTGAAATTTTTACCGGCAATAATAGCGGGTATTGTAATTATGCTTTGTGTGACGTATACCCTTAAAAAGCGCATTAAAGGCTATACCGGCGATACTTGTGGAGCAACAGCATTGTTGGTGGAGCTGGGGTTTTATCTGACAACGGTAATTATAATAACGAAAATGCTATGAAAATTACAATTGTTCGACATACTTCGGTGAAGTGTACGGCAGATGTATGCTATGGATTATCGGATGTGGAAGTGGCCGATAGCTTTGAAACCGAAGCTCAGCAGGTGAAAGAAATGCTTATCAACCGCACTTTTGAACATGTTTACAGCAGTCCGCTAACGCGATGCCGGAAATTGGCTGCTTACTGCGGATATGATAACCCTCAAACAGACGCACGTCTGCTGGAGCTCAACTTTGGCGACTGGGAAGGAACGCGCTGGGACGAAATTACGGATCCGCATTTGCAGAGATGGTATGCCGACTGGATAAACGAATGTCCTACCAATGGTGAGTCGTTTGCAGCTCAGGTGGCGCGTGTAAAACTGTTTCTGGAACAACTAAAAGCCGAAAAAAAAGACAACGTACTCGTATTTTCTCACGCAGGAGTGATACGAGCCGTTGCCGTTTTGTTAAATTTGGTGGCCATCGAAAAATGTTTTACTGATTTTCCGGTAGCTTATGGTCAGATTTTCGAATTTGCCGGTAATACACTAAAATAGCGGTGGACAGGTAGATGGCTGTTTGAATCCACAAAGCAATAACTTCAAATTCAATTTCGGACGATGTGGCACCCATTGAATTGGCTTTGACAAATGCCTGTACGCCAAAAGTGGAAGGAAATAAATAACTGAAAACTTTCCAGAAACCATGAATGTTGGACGATGGCCATGATATTCCACTGATAAATAATAAAACCAGCGAGAAGAAAAGGAACAAAACCATTTGCACTTCTCGCGATTTAACGGTAACTGAAACCGTCATTGCAAAGAAAATAGTAGCAAGCAAAAACGGAATAACCATTTCCAGAATTACCCACGGATTGCCAATATGTGGCAGGTTAAAAATCCGGGGAACTATGCCTAAAATGTATACCGATAAAGCCATGTACAACGAAAAATAAGCCATACTTTTACCGGTGATTACCCGAATTACCTTGCCACGGTATGTGTGTGCACTCACAAACTCATGGTGCCGGTTTTCTTCGCGCGCTGTACCGGCAGCCATACCTATTGCAAAAATCAAAGTCTGATGAATAATCAGAATTAGAATAGCCGGCATTAAAAAGCTGGAGAATCCCATTCCTTTGTTGTAAATGATATTGCTTTGGTATTTAACCGGACTGATGACAGCAGCAGTTTCCTGCGAGCTTAACCCCATAGCCGATAAGCGGTTGATTTGTATTTCCTTGTTTGTGTTCTGGATTACATAATTGCTGGCCAGTAACATGGCTCTGTAATACAGGAAGGTGCTCATATCGATATAGGCTGATACGTGTGCCTGTCGTCCCTGATTGAGTTGCTTACTGTAGTCGGCGGGTATATGGAGTATTCCATGCACTTTGCCCGTGTTAAACAATTCGCGTGCCGAAGCCATATCGGTACTTCTGTAAGCTACTTTTACATCGCGGGTGGCATCAAAATCGCGAATTAATTCGGCAGATAAAGCGCTGTGCGATTCATCGACTACTGCTATTGAAACGTCGATCAGAGTTTCGTTTTTGTAAAACGAACAATATACCAGCGGATAAGCGGTAGTTGCAAGTAGCACCAGAATGGTGACGCCTCTGTCCCTGAATATTGCTTTAATTTCCTCGGCATAGATGTGAAAAAAAGCATATATGTTGTTTAAAAACTGGCTTTTACCTGTTTTCATAAATAGGTGTTGTTAATAATTAGCATAAGGGTTATATTTATTTTACCGGATAATTCTGGAGTATGGCGGCATTTTTCAAACGTTTGGCAGTAAGTAGCGGCAGCAGTAAAAATGCAGTAAACGCCACATAGTGCCAGAATGAATAATCGACAGATAATCCGTACAAAGCCTGTCTGACATAAATTAAAAAATAATACCTTATGGGGAAAAAATAACTGAAAATTTGCAGATAGTAAGGCATTTGCTCAATCGCAAATGTAAAACCGGCAAATGTCAACCCGAAAAGTCCGTAAAGAGCAGCCAGAGTTACACTGTCGCGCAAAACCGGAACAATTCCACAGATCATTACAGCAATAGCCTGATAGGATATGACCATCAGAAATGAAGCTAAAAACATACGTGTGATTGAATTGTGTAACGGAAAATCCATCAGTTGGTATAACAGGATGTTCGAAATAAATCCAAGTATGGTAAACAAAAGGGTATAGGGCAGCACTTTACCTAAAAGGGCTGCCGGCATCGAATTGTTGGCAGTAGCCAGCCATTCGGCCGAAGTACGTAACTTTAATTCGGTACCAATACTATAAACTGTTAACATTAAAACCATAATTTGCAATACTCCCGGAAGCAAATTGTTGAGCAGGTATACACCATAGTTTGCCCACGGATTTGCCAGCAGATGTGCATCAAGTACAATGGGTTGGATTATTCCGCTTATAGTTTGATTATCGTAACCACGCGCTTGCAATGTTTTTTGTTTAACACCACCATTGGTTAGCTCGGTAATGTACGATATATCTTTTAAAACCAGCGAACCGGCTACTAAAAATGCATCGTTTACGTAGTAATGAATTGTAGGCTGCCGGCCCGATAATGTTTCGGCGGCAAAACCATCATTCACTACCACAATTGCATACACATCGCCGCTTTGCATGGCTTTGTGAGCTTCTGAGTAGTTAAGGTAACCTTCGTGTACCGAAACATGTTGCATCAGCTTCAGGTTGCGCACATACTGTCTTGATAAGGACGATTGATCATTATCAACAACAGCCACGGGAATGTTTTGCGGTTGGCCTTCTTCGAAAAATGTCAGGAAAAATATGAAGCAAAACGCCATAACACCTACAGAGCCTATCAGGTAGGTTCTATCGGTCCGAATTCGCCTGAATTCGCGGTTAAGAGTATTTGCAACGTTATAAATAAAGTTTTTGAATAACATGTGAAAGGTTTTTATAGTTGAAAGTACCTTCGTTGCTTAGTTTTCAGGATTTATAATTAACGCTGTCATGCCCGGACGTAAATCCTGCACTTTTGACGTAGGGCGTGCACGTACTTCAAAGGTTTTTACATCAAATTCGCCGGATGTTTTAGTGGCTTTCCAGGTGGCATAGGAGGCAAGAGCCTTGATATACGTAACTTTAACTTTCACTTTCTGATTTGCTAACGCAGGTATTTCAACTTCCAATTCAGTTCCTTTTTTCATTGCAGGAAGTAGATTTTCGCGCACATTAAACGTAAACCAAATGTCGTTCATGTTTACCACACTCATGATAGGTGCACCTGTGCCGATTAACTCGCCGGTTTTGGGATAAATTTCACTTATTTCGCCATCTATAGGCGATGTAAGAGTTGTTTCGAGTAAGTACGATTCAACTTCGAGTACAGCGCCTTTGGCACGCTCAACAAGGGCTTTTGCGGCCAGTTTATCTTCGTTTTCGGCACCGTTCATTGCCATATCGTATTGTGTTTTTGCGGCATTGGCTGTAGCCAAAGCAGCTTTGTATTGAGCTTCCGCTTCATCGCGTTTTTGCGCGCTGACTACACCTTTGTCGTATAACTTTTGAACTCTGTCGAACGATTTTTTGGCAATATCCAGCCCCACATTTGCTTTTTGCCACATTTCGTAAGCACCGGCAATTTGTTCTTTTCGGGCACCTTTAATAGCTTTCATATTTTGAGCACTTGCTGCTTGTTCGGCAGCATTCGCCTGATCGAGTTTGGCGTTTAACTCAGGACTGCTGATAATTACCAGAGTATCGCCGGCATGCACCGTACTACCTTCATCGGCCAAAAAGCGATGAATACGTCCCGGCACTTTTCCCGAAATACGTACTTCCGATGCTACAGCTTCGCCCTGAATTATTTCATCATCGGGTCTGAATACATAAATTCCAACTATAAATATTACAACAAGTACAGATGCAAGCGCTATTAAGCCAATTCGAAGGTCATTATTTTCTTTTTTCATACGTTTTTCTATTTAATAATGAAATAATAGGGTATTTATTTTTTTGATTTGTTTTGAGCTGATTCTATAGTTGGGATATTCATAATTCCCATTGATTTTTCCAGATAAAGTGCACTGAGCTTGGCTTCAATTGCTGCATCAATATCTTCCGATTTTGCCGATATCCAGGCAGTTTGAGCTCCAAGTAAGTCTGTTGATGTAATTACTCCTTCATTGAATCCGGTAGTGGCATTTTGAAGATTCTCAACTGCATTTTCTACATTTTTACGCGTAGCAGTCCGTTTTTTAAAGCTCTCCGACGATTTGAAAGCATCCTGATTAATTTGAAGTTCAATTTTTTCTCTGGCTTCGTCCATTTTCATTTCAGCAATACGTTGCTGGGCTTTGGCAGCATTCAGCGTGTGTATTTTTTCGCCAAAATGAAATAGGGGCACATGAGCTACAACTGCCACATTAAACATCCCACCAAACTTATTCTCATACCCATTGTATACATTTGGGTTGGATATCAGGTAATTGCCCGTAAGCGCTACTGTGGGTAAGAATCGTGAAACCATCAAGTTTTTGTTAGAAGCTGCCATGTTTTGCATTTGTTCAAGTTGCTTAATTTCCGGCCGATTATTAATTGCCTGGTCCATTGGTATTAATTTGGGAGCATCTATTTCATTTTCCAGATTATTGTCGGCAAGCTCGGTAGGTTCATCTATAGGTAATCCGCATAACTGATTAAGTGCCATTCTCGATAATTTATATCCGTTTTCGGCTTTAATCAGCATAACTTCAGCCTCGTTTAGTTTCACTTTTACCTTCAGTTGATCCGATTTTGTGGCTACACCGGTTTCGAACATGATTGTTAAATCAGAATCCATTTTAGCCAGCAAGTTTCGGTATTCTTTTGCCAGGTTATACTTGTTTTTTATTGAAACTACGCGCCAGTATGCTTCGTCCGTTTCAGTCATCAATTCGTAAGTTTTACTGTCTTTACTTGCCAGAGCCAGTTTTTCGTTAGATTTTGCCAACCGATACATTTCTCTGATTTTTCCACCCATAAAAATAGGTTGCGTAAACCCGATTGTACCAGCGAAGATGTTGTGCATTTCGAACTCCATGGCATCTTTGGGTAGCAATGCATAGCTTTTCCACATTAGCTTTTCAGGGTTTTTGTTTGGATCGAAGGGAGTGCCCGATGCATCGAGTGGCACATAAGTACCTCCGGATGGTACCCAGGTGTTGTTTACTGACGAGGGTATGTTCATTGAACCGTCGGCATTGTAATTTACTACGGGCAAGTGCTGATCCTCGCTTAACAGCGAAATGTTCTTTTGATTCCAGGTGTAGGCTCCTGTTGCCGAAAAGTTAGGTAAAAACTGTGTAAAGGCTGCTTTTTTTAATTCTGTTGCAGCTTTTACAGATTCATTTGCTACGGCTATTGTTTTGTTGTGCGTTAATGCCAAACGCCTGCAATCGTCCAGTGTTAGTGGATTTTGCGCATTCACCTGCAAAAATGCCATACAAGTGAATAAATACAATACTCTTTTTTTCATACCTTAATTAATACTATACTTTTAAAGTTGCATGTGCAACTAATATATTAAATTTTTATTGTTCAAGATTTGCTATAATTTTTTTCAACACCACACGACTGGTATTTAACTCTTGTTCTGTAATTCCCTTCAGAGTACGTTCTGCAATCAGATTTACAATTTCGGTGGCCTTATTTTGCAAATTATTGCCCTCCTCAGTCAGATAAATGTTATTTATTCTTCGGTCTTCGTTATCGGATAATCGTTTTACAAGATTTCGTTTTTCAAGATTATCAATTAAGCGCGTCATACTAGGTTTATCCTTTGCAGTGAGCGTGCAGAGGGTTTGTTGCGTTACGCCATCTTTTTTCCATAAACATGCCAAAACCGACCATTGCTCAGTTGTAATGTCCACACCTTCGCGTGCAAATGTTCTGAGAAATGTTCTGTTTATAGCTCCCGATATTTTACCGGTTAATATGGTAAATGCTTCGTCAGTATGTAATGTTGTCATAATAGTTGCATTAATAATGGTTGTTTATGCAACTACAAATACAATGCCAAATCAGTTTTGTCATGAAAAGTTATGAAAATATGTCAGATTACGAATTGTACAGCAGTGTAAAAATACCTCAAAGTAGGTATTGCGGGACAGAGCTAAAGCAAGTATTTTTGCAATACCTAAATGATGAGAAATTATAGTTAAGTATTAAATCTTTGTTTTGTATTAGTAGCAATTAAGTGGAATATGCCTGTGGCAGTTCCACTTTTTTTTATTTGCAAATGTTATGCTTTGTATTTAATTCAGTTTACAAATAGTCAAAGCTCCAATAGTTAATATTTTAGATAATACTGTTGATAAAGATAATGTTTATGATATTTCTTCTTCTATTTTGGAATTAACATTTCAACTTATGAGATTAAAAAAAATATTTTTCAAGTTTCAGTTAGCCAGAAGTATATAGAGTTTTGAGTCTGTAATTGAAATGTAATTTCAGTCAAAAAGTCCATTCATTTAGTCTATTTATGCACATTGAGTTGTACGAAAGCAAATAACTTTGTAAGCATAGAAATAAAAATTCTAACCACTAAATTTTTTATTACCAAAATGACAGAAAAACATTTTTTCAAAAGACAAATGAAAAAAATGGCATTTTTGTTAGCAGTACTGGTTGGGTCATTGGGAGCGATAAATGCGCAAACCAAGACCATAACCGGTGTTGTTAAAGATGCCACGGGCGAAACCATTATTTCAGCCTCGGTAGTTGTAAAAGGAACAACTGTCGGAACAGTTACCAATTTTGATGGTCAGTATACATTAGCTGTACCAACAAATGCCAAAACTCTGGTAGTATCGTACATTGGTATGAAAACAAAAGAAGTAGCCATCACTGGAAATGTAGTGAATATTGTGCTCGAAGACGACAATCAGTTACTTGAAGACGTTGTGGTGATTGGCTACGGTACTCAACGTAAACGCGACCTGACCGGCTCTGTTGCCTCAGTAAGCGAAAAAGCGTTAAAAGATGTACCGGTAGCAAATGTAGCTGAAGCATTAACAGGTAAACTAACAGGAGTACAGGTTACAACATCAGAAGGTTCTCCTGATGCCGAAATTAAAATTCGTGTTCGTGGTGGAGGCTCTATTACGCAAAGTAATTCACCATTGTATATTGTTGATGGATTTGCTCGTGATAACATCAGCGACATTGCACCTTCAGAGATTCAATCAATTGATGTGTTAAAAGATGCCTCATCAACAGCTATTTATGGTTCGCGTGGAGCGAATGGTGTAATTATCATTACAACTAAAAAAGCAGAGAAAGGAAAGTTGTCAGTTTCTTATAGCGGTTATGCCGGAGTAAAACAAATCAGCAAGTTTTTGGATGTATTGTCTCCATATGAATTTGCACAAAAACAATACGAACGTTCAGTTTGGAATAACTCAGTATCGAGCGATTACGAACGATATTTTGGTAGCTATAATGATATTGAATTATATAAATATAATAAAGGTACTAATTGGCAAAAAGAAACTTTCGGTAGAGTAGGTTTTTCACAAAATCATACATTATCAATAGCCGGAGGTAAAGACAAATTACAGTTCAATGCTAATTATAATCGTGTTGATGATAAAGCGATTATGATTATGTCTTCATATGTGCGTGACAATATGAGTTTGAAGCTTAATTACAAGCCAATTAAATGGTTGAAGTTAGATGTGTCAGGACGTATGGCGTTTACGACGATTTATGGTTCAGGAGCCAATGATGTTACCGGTAGTGAAAAATCTACATCTGATTCTCGCGTTAAAAATGCCGTAATTTTCACGCCAATTGAACTGACAAATCTAGTTTCGCAAGACGATGATATTGAGGCTTCTGCAAGTTTATATTCACCATTACAATCTACAGCGGATAATGACCGTTTGCAGAAAAATCGTGATATCAATATTAACGGAGGTGCGAGTATTGATTTCAATAAAAACTTATCTTTCAGAACTACACTAGGTGTTACCACTACACACAAAGACGATAAACGTTTTTATGGACTTTCATCCTATTATGTACGTGAAGGTGGAGCCTTGAAAAGAGATAATGAATTGGCACCCGCTGTATTATTGACCGGAAGTGATATTGTAACTTTTCAAAATACAAATGTATTGAATTTTAAGAAGAACAATATTTTTGAGGATCATAATCTCTCAGTAGTGTTGGGTCAGGAAACTTACAATAGATCGTATGAAACTGCGACCACTAACATTGAAGCACTGCCATTAACATATATGTCAAAACAAGCATGGGCAAATTTGAGTGATGGTACTGACAGATATGGTACCCTTATTTTTCAGGATATGGATGACCGTTTGATTTCATTCTTTGGACGTGTTAATTACGATATGTATGATAAATATATGTTAGCCTTCACAATGCGTGCTGATGGTTCTAGTAAATTCTCGGGTGGAAATCAATGGGGTTATTTTCCTTCAGTATCTGCTGGTTGGCGTGTAAATGATGAAGCCTTTATGGAATCAACCTCCTCATGGCTTTCAAACCTAAAACTTAGAGCAAGTTACGGAGAATCAGGTAATAATCGTATCGATAATAGTGCGTTTGTACGTAGTTATAAAATTAGTAATTCAAATTATTTACCATCTTCAATTCCATCGGATATTTACGTTGCGGGTGATATTATGGCAAATGCAAATCTTAAATGGGAAACCACGATAACAAGTGGTATTGGTATAGATTATGGTGTATTAAAGGATAGAATTAATGGTTCTGTTGATATATATTTAAATCGGACGGAAGATGTTTTAATAAAAATGCCTATAAGCGGCGTTGGTTACTCGTACCAGTGGCAGAATGCTGCAACAACGGAGAATAAAGGAATTGAGTTATCTTTAAATGCAGCTTTAATACAAACTAAGAAATTCAATCTTAATTTTTCGTTTAATATAAGTGGAAACCAGAATAAAGTTGTTAGTTTGGGAAATTTAAGTTCATATACGTTTAATGAGGGATGGACAAGTATGTCCGAAGGATCAAATAGCTTTATTGTATCCACAAATAATCCAATTGGTCTTATTTATGGATATGTTAACCAAGGTTTCTATTCGGCTGATGATTTTAAATGGAGCGGTTCAAAATGGGTTATGAATGATGCAAAATACACTCTTGATGCTACAACAGGTTTATATGTGGATGCTGCTGGTAATACATTTGTTGATAATAGTTCTATAACAGGCTTAAGTTGGGGACCTGGAGCTATGAAGCTTGCAGATAATAATGGTGATGGAAAAATTACTGAGCTTGACAGAACAAAAATTGGTAATACAAATCCAAAACATTTTGGTTCTTTCTCGTTTACAGCTGATTATGCCGGTTTTGATGCCTCAGTTAATTTTAATTGGGTTTATGGAAATCAGATTTACAATGCTAATAAAATTGAGATGTCATCTCTTTATTACAAACACCGTAACATGATTGATTTAGGTGAAACTGCTTATACTCAAATTGATTGGACTACGGGTAATCGAGTGACAGACACTAGTGTATTAAATACTATAAATGCCAATGCCACAATGTGGTCAACTCCGACAGGCAGATATGCTGTTACATCATGGGCTATTGAAGATGGTTCGTTTTTGCGCTTAAACAATATTACATTAGGTTATACCCTCCCAACTAAGTTAACCAAGAAGTTTTATATACAAAAGTTACGTGTATATGGTAGTGCATATAATGTAGCAATATGGACAAAATACAGCGGTTACGATCCTGAAGTTGATTCCCGCCGTGCTA
>JBLIZK010000021.1:0-10317 GCA_048859825.1 Paludibacter sp. | reverse complement strand
TCATAGGCATTTCCATATTGCTTTGTCCGGAGCAAAACCATAAGTCGCCCAATAGAATATTATTTATTGTAATGGATTTACCATCCGAAATGGACAGATTGTGAGTTTTTCCGTCGGTTACCGGAGTTGTGAGTACTGCTTTCCAGTTACCATTGGCATCGGCTGTTGTTTTTATAGCTTTTTTATTCCACGATGCCTTTATCGTGACTGTTTTATTGGCTGATGCTTGTCCCCAAATGTTAACCTGCGTGTTTTGTTGCATTAACATATTGTCCGAAAATATAGCCGGAAGCTTTATGTCGGCTTTGGCCGTTAAAAACAATAGCAAAATGATTGATGAGATAATTATTCGTTTCATTATTCCTCTTTTTATATATCTGATTAATGACGCACAAAGCTGATTTTTGTTTCATCACGATTTCATTCTGTCTGTAAAAATCGCCGGTAAGTACTCTACTTCGTTATTTTTGGCGCTCAGATTGATATTGATGAGTACCTGTCGGACGATATTTTCTTCTTTTGCAAAGTTGGTAAGATTTGGAACACTCACGGCTTTTTCAAATCGCTTGTATTTGCACGCAATTGCCTGCAAACCATTTTCCTGAATAGTGATAAAGTCTACTTCGGTGCCACTTTGCGTTCTGAAAAATTGCACGGTACCAGCAGCACGACGGTTTCGCCATAGTTCCAGTAATACATAATTTTCAAAAATAGCTCCGTTATCCACCCTGAAATCCATTTCATTAAAACTATTGTAAATAATGTTCCGAAGTCCAGTATCATAAAAGTAGATTTTATTCATCTTTGTTACTGTTTTTCGCTTGTTTGAGTAATAAGGTTCAATCAGTCTTATGATGTACATTTTTTGTAACAGATACAGGTATTCTTCACATTTTTTATATGGTAAACGGCATTCTTTGCTGAGCTCGTTGATATTTATCAGGTTGCCTATTTGCATCGAAAGTAATCGTATCATTTTACTAAATCCAACAAAGTGCTCGTTGGCAATATACATTCTTACGTCTCGCATAAGATATGTTTGGTAAATATCGTTCAATAGTTCGGTTTTATCCGATGGGTTGTCGGCCAGCACTACTCTTGGAAAACCACCATACAACATGTATTCGTTAAGTAAATTATCCAGCGGTGCAGTTAATGCATTCGAGGATTGTACTTCCAGATTTTGTTGTAGTTTATGCAATTTGCTATCTTTAAAAAGCAAGAATTCGGCAAATGATAATGATTGTACCTCAATAATGCGTACTCTTCCTGCCAGCGATTCTTCTACTTTTTGTAAAATATCGAGACTGGAACTGCCCGAAGCCAGAATCCGTAGTTTTGCATATTTATCGGTTAGTAGTTTCAGCATTGTTGATATGCCGTTGATGTACTGAAATTCATCAATCAATAACAGTCCATCGAGTTCTGAATTGATATTGATTTGAAGATACTGTTCAATAATGCTTAACTTTTCGAATAAAACAGCCACTTCGGAATCCTGTCCATTAAGAAACAGATTGGTTTTATTTTCAACATAACACTGCATTATGCTGGTTTTACCAACCTGTCTGGCACCAATCAATACAGCTATTGGTGTGTATCGAAATGCATTTTCAATTTTTTCTGTGTAAAAAACTCTGGAAATCAGCATATAATAGTCTGTTTTGATGCGACAAATATATGTAAATATTTTAGCTTTCGCAAAAATACATGGGGAAATTTGCCAAAAATGACAAAAATCCCTATGGAAATTTATCGAAAACGACAAAAATCCATGGGGAATTTTGTCGATGATGTGAGTTTTGTATGTTTATTATTGCCGAATTAGCATTATCGGTCCCAGTAATCCGGCATCCAGCAATTGGTTTTCTTTCATCCGGTATTTCCCATCTGTCCAGATATTTTCAAATGGAGGAGTACCTCTATCGGCACCGTTAATGGCATTCGCCCAGGTATTGGTCACTTCAATTTCAATTTCATTAACGCCTTTCTTCAGGGCTTTCGAAATATCAACCCGATAAGGAGCTGTCCATAATGTACCACAATCAAAACCGTTTACACGTACGGTTGCGAGGTTACAAACTTTTCCAAGATCGATCCATGTTTTGCCTTTTTCTTCGGGCTGATTCAGTCGGGTTTTGTAGATGGCTGTTCCTGAATAGTATTTAATGAGCGGATTATCTATTTTGCTCCAGCTTGTAAGTACATTGGTTGTAACGGATTGATTGTTGCGTTCAAAATGGATTTGCCAGTTCAATGCCAGTTCGGTTGATTGTACTGCATTTAAATCAGGCATATTTACTGTTGTATTATTTTTTGCAGGGAAAACAACAAATACCGAGCCGTTAGGTGCTAATTGAAGTTTTACTTTTGTTCTGCCGTTTTCGTAACTGTGGTTGTTAGCCAGTGTTACGGATGCATCCATGGCTTGCCATATTTCAGGTATTCTTCCTGCAATGCGGAATGAAATCTCAACCTCACGTGCACTTTCTTCCTGGTTGGAAATGAAATATATCTCTGCTTCATCGCTTGAACGATGTGTCCATGCAATATTGGCCGGAGCAAATACATCGCGATTTAGTCCAAATGCGTCAAAACTCCCGGCAGTGTATGGTAATGTTGGAACTGCCACACCTGCTTTCTGAAGTTCGCTTATTTTTGCAAGTGATTTGGCACTGTATTTTTTGGTATCAGGAAATATAACCACCTTGTATTCGGTTCCCGATTCAAGTTTCATTTTTCCGTTTACTGCTTTCGCCGTAAGCAACACGTCTTTATTAAACGAGTCGTAGGAATAGCCATTCAATGGATTTATCCAGTTTTCGAGTGTGAAAGTATTGGCAGCATGGCTTACACCTGCGGGCATTTCACGCATGGGTTGGCCAATATTAGCCATTCTCTTTTTCTCTTCGTCTATCTTTTTTCTGCCAATGATTCCGGGTAAATATGGAACAAGTCGGTCGGGTGTAAGTGCACGGCTCGGAAGTTCTTCGCCCGTAAATACAGCCACATCCACTACCGGTTTGCCATATTGAAGCATGGCCTGTGTGCGTGTAATATAATCTACAAATGCCTTTCCCTGTTTCCACCAGGTTTGGTTACGTTGAAAAAATAATCCCATTCCGGAAAGTGTAGTCCCGGGCGATTGATTCATTCCGGGACTTTGCACGAATACATGAAAAAACAATTTGTTGGCTCCCCATGCATAATGGCGGTCGAGTGTGGTTTTGAGTATAGCCGGATGTTCGTCCCAATTGGTACGCAGTTGGGTAAAGCCTTCGGCCTGTACGATGTTTTTGCCATAAATGTGCGCTCCGCTAATGGCATCGAGCATATCCATGGGTTTATCGTGTGTGGGACTGCGAAACCAAAATTCGCCCATAGGTCGGTCGGCCATTTTAAAATGGCTCAATCCATCGCTAACAAAAGTTGGCGCTACACTTTCAGCCATCAGTTCGCAGCCATATTTGTGTGCATTCTCGCGCATTACCTTAAAAAACACATCGCTTACCAAATCGGCTATTGTTTGGCGCACATCAAAAAGTACCTGCTCCGATTTTTGAGCGCTTTCAATGGGGAAGCCGGCCAATAATGGTAAATATGGCATCAGGTCATATCCTCTGCGTTTTTTGAATTCAGTATTGAAGTTTTCGCTCCAGTTCTGACTGCCACATTCCCAACTGTCGATAAGGATTTGTTTCATCACTCTTTTAGCCAGTTCAGGGTCGGTTTTATTAATCACTGCACCTATCCAGTTGTCGAACTGTTTTTGTACGGCCATTTTGGAAAATTTATCGCATTCCAATCCTTTTCCGGGTCCGCCTGTTGCATTGGTATGTCCGGTAGATGTATGCCCCATTCGGACAATGCGCCAATGTCCTTTGGGCAGTGTACAATTCAGTTTACCATCGGTTAAATTTGGTTTCAGACGGATAATACTATTCAATGGCGTATAATCCGATGTCAGATAATCCGTCGTTTTAGGTGCTATGCGCCAGATTATGCCGGATTTTCCTTCCCAATTATCCATTCGGGCAATCTCGCTGAGTTCAAGTCCTTTTAATTTAAGCGTAGGTTTCCATTTAGCTGCATCCAGGTCTTCGCTTCCCGGTTCGGTGCCCGCAGGTGTCCATTCAAACCGAAAGTAACGAGCTGCGGTGGCCTTTACTGAATATGTAGTAGTGAAACCGGTATTTTGCCAGCCCTGACGTGGTGGCGCGAGTTGTTTTACTGTTTTGAAGGTTTTACCATCGTTACTGGCCAGCACTTTAAGTCGCTGCGACTGAATATTATTTCCCGCAGGTGTAATTATTATACTTCGTAACGTAAAAGGCCGGGCGTAATGGTACTGAATGTAACAGGGGGTTTCTGACCTCACCCCCAACCCCTCTCCTTGAGGAGAGGGGATAAGATGGGAAATACTGTCTCCGTTTACAAATTTCACAGAGAGGAGCTTGTTCGCTCCGGGTTTTGAAACTGGCAAAGCATATACGTCAATGTCCTGATAATAATTCGCAAGAGTTTCAGGCTGACGAAGTGATAAGTTGGTAATTTTTCCTCCATTCACAATTGTGTCGGTAAACACCACTTTTTGCATCGACTCAGCAGGTGAAATCCACGGGCCACCAGCCAATGCAAATCCATCGCTGATGTGAATGCTGAATTTCAACCCCAGGCTATCGCAAATGTGCATGGTGTAACGCAGCATGTCGTACCATTCGGGTGTTAGCTGGGCTATGGGCTTATCAAAATACTCGTTTTTTGGGTCACGTATGGTAAAAAGCGATGGTCCTTCCAGTCCAATTTCCTTCATGGCAATCAGGTCAGCTTTTATTCCTTCTTTTGATACAGCTCCGTGTACCCAATGCCAGAAGGTACGCGGTTTGGCTTCGGAAGGTGGTGTTTTGAAAGTTTCGTAAAGCGTCTGTTTAGCATTTGCAAAACCAACGAAACAAATCAATACTATCAGAAGTTGGCGTTTTTTCATATTGTCAACACAAAGTTACAAAGACTCAAAGATATGCAAATAATTTGCACCTTTGAGTCTTCGTGTTGTTCTAATTGAATTTTAAGATTATACGTCCATTATAAACCCCATTCACCCATTTCGGCTGAGCCGAAGGTCCGTTCAGGTCTGTGGTATTTACTTTATTGCGTACAGCCGGTATAACATTCAAAACCGATATGCCACTTTCGGGCAAAGTATACAATAATTTGTCACGTCCGTCGCGCGGCTGATATATTCCTAAAAATGCATTCGGAGTTTCGTTTACAATGCTTATTTTGCCTTCGCTGGTTGTTAATGTCATCCATTTTACGTTGGCAAAATAACCTTTAAATTCAGGATAGGTAAATGTTTCGCCCGGAATAGGGTCATTATAATCGTTTGCCCACACACCATACGTAGTACCGTGAATGCGGTTTTGCCATACACGATATGGTCCTTCGCCCATCCAGCGTTTGCTTTGTACTTTTTCTTCCGGATAGTCGAATTTTACACCCATTAAATCAACAACAGCACTAAAGTTGTAACTATAATCCAGTATAAGCGTACCGTCCGACAGGATTGTCCATACCGCTTTGTCCAGATTGCCAAGTTTGTAACTGGCAGTTAAAACCAGTTTGTTGTCGAGAGCTTTGGCTTCGAATCCGGCAAATACGGCTTTGTCGGGTATTTCGGTGTAGGTGCGTTCTTTGCTGCGCGAGTGTTCGTCATCGTGGTTGTAAAATTGATCAAAAGAGCGGTCGGCACGACGTGCTGCTATAAAGCGTGGCCCATTTGCAAAACTGATAATTTTACTGTTTGCCAGCACTTCCTTTAATTCACCATTTTTGTTGTCGAACGTATATTTGTTTTTGCCCGCTGTAACGATTGTTTTATCGGCCGTTTTTTCAAAAACAGGAACATTGCCAGTCACTTTAAGCTCTTGTTCAGCAGCCGGTAGTGTAAACGACCATTTCCACAATTCTTCGCCGCGATAATCGATTACCGAAAGGTAAAGAGCATCCGCCTGAGCATCAATTCCGGTGTTGATGTTCAGTTTGCCACTGGCATGTGCTGCAATGTTCAAATCCTTTATTTCGCCCTGTTTGATTATTTTTACCTGACCTTTTTTATCGTTTTGCGATGGGAATTTTACTTGCTGCCATATAAATTTGCAGGTGTTGGTATTCAGAAAATCATAACGGTTTTCGACAGTAAATTCGCCTCTGAAATTACGGTCGATACTTTTTTCCATTACTTGTACGGGACTCCATATTTGTTTTATGGTATAGTAACTACCTTCTTTTTCGAAATGTGGACCTACTATACCATCGGCACCCCCATTCCCCTGATTGTCAATCAAGCCATTCATATCCACGCGTTTTACGCCCTCGTCGGCCAAAACCCAAAGAAATCCACCAATACAGCGGGGGTGTTTACGCATCATTTCCCAGTAATCATATAATCCGGCTCCATGACCACCATCGTATAAACCGTGTAAAAACTCCGTTGGCATAAAAATTTCGGGTCGGCGCATATGTTCCTGCGATTCGCCATATGAGCGATAATGCATGGTTTCGAATCCGCCAAAATTTCCCTGAGGATGAATAATAGGTCGTTTCTGTAGGTCGTATTTGTGAAATTCGCCGTCGAGTTCGGTGTTCCATCCGCCTTCGTTACCATTGCTCCACCATATTACCGATGGGTGATTTACATCACGTTCCACCATTTCTTTAACCAGTTTTACGCCCGTAGGAGTGTCGTATTTTCCGTGCCAGCCACCAAGCTCGTTTTCCACATACAATCCCAGCGAGTCGCAGGCATCCAAAAATTCCGGATCAGCCGGGTAATGCGAGAGGCGTACTGAGTTCATATTCATGCTTTTAATTAAAAGCACATCTTCGATGTTTTTTGCTTTCGATAATGTGCGGCCGGTTTCGGGGCGGAAACTGTGGCGATTTACACCACGTATGTTCACACGTACACCATTGATGTATAATCCATCCGATGGGAGAACTTCGATGGTACGGAATCCGAATTTATCGGTTGTATGATGCAAAACAGTTCCTTTGTTGTCGAGCAGACTGAATTGTGCTGTATATCGGTTAGGTGTTTCGGCTGTCCACAACAATGGATTTTTAATACTGAACGAAACTGATGCCCAATCGCCTCCGGCTTTAACCGGCGTTGTGCTTTCGCCTACTTTTTTCCCCTGTTCATTTAATATGATTGTTTTAACAGATGTTCCTTCCAAAGCCTTATTTAAATAACAGTTTGCATTAAATGTTCCGTCGGCTTTGGCATCAATTGTAATTTGCGAAAGGTGAATAGCTGGTTTTGCTTCCAGAAAAACAGGGCGAAAAATACCTCCGAAATTCCAGTAATCGGCACGACGTTCGGCTAAATTGACGCCTGCGTTAGTACTTTCCTTGCTAACAGTTACTTCCAATAAATTCTTTTTGCCAAATTTTAGTCGGCGGCCAATGTCGTACGAAAATCGGTAAAATGCTCCCTGGTGTATCTCGCCCGCTTTTTGACCATTGATTTTTACCTCGGTGTCGGTCATTGACGCTTCAAAAATGATGTACACTTGTTTGGTTCGCCATGCTTCAGGTACGTCGAACTCGTATTTATACATTCCTTTTTCGTTAGCTACACCATCCGGGAATGCTTTACCATACCAGCGCATGCCATATTGATATGTGCCAAAGCCCTGTAATTCCCAGCACGATGGAACTCCGATTTTTGTCCATTTATTGGCATTGGCACCATCGGTGCAGAAAAAATCCCATTGAACCATATCGTCGGCTCCACGGCCCGAAAGATAAATTCGTTCGGTAGTGTCCGAAAGTTTTTGAGCAAAGGAGAGAGTTGCAAAAAATACGGTCAGAATTACCGTCATCAAGTTTTTAGTACGAGTCATTGTATTATAATTATGTGAAGTTGCTTCCAAAAAGCAGGACGAAAGAAGTGGTAATTTGTACTAAATTGAAACATAAGTATACCGCATACGTATTTTTTTATTTTCTATTATCAAAACTAAATTTTTTTAATTGAATTAGTTGGAAAAATTACATTGGTTTATTTATCGGATTCCGATTTGTTAAAATGGGTATTAATAAGGGTACAGAATAATGCTGTTTATGTCATATCTTTTATAATAAGAGCATGTTAAATCTTTTTTTTATAATGTGAATACGAAATTATACATTATATTTGCAAACCGGTGTGTGCGCCAACGGCTACTTTAATTTTTGATTATTATGAAAACACAAAATTCAAAATGCCCCAACGATATGGGTGCTGAATTTAAATACTTACTTGTAAAAGAACAAGATAAGAAAATCGGCCTTACTGTAAATACGGTGGGTTTTCAGAATATTAAAGCGCATAGTCCATATCCGCTGACTGACCATCCTGTGGGTTATTATTTTAATGCCAAAAAGGGACGGGTTTTGCACGAGTATCAGTTTCTGTATATCACGAATGGTAAAGGCGTTTTGTTGCTCGAAGACCAGAAAATTAATATTTCAAAAGGTTCGGTTGTAGTTATTTTTCCGAATCAATGGCATTCCTACTATCCGAATGAAGATACTGGTTGGTGTGAGTATTATATTGGTTTCGAGGGGCATGTGATAGAAAATGTACTTAAAAATTCGATAATCGACCGCGAAAATCACGTATTTGAAGTTGGTTTTCATGAAGAATTAGTAAACTTATTTACCAGAGCGCTTGAAGTTGCCGAAACAGACAATATTTATACTCAGCACTATTTAGCAGGTATAGTTCATCATATTACGGGTTTTGTGTTATCGGTGTCGCAAAGTAATGCATACGAAGAAGGTGAAGTTATTCAAAAAATAAATCAGGCAAAAATAATAATGAACGAGAATGTGTTCAAAAATATTGACCCTGAAGAATTAGCCGTACAGTTGAATATCAGTTATTCCTGGTTCAGAAAAGTATTTAAAGACTACACAGGTTTTGCTCCTGCAAAGTATTTTCAGGAATTAAAACTCCGTAAAGCAAAACATTTGCTGGTTAGTACTTCGCATTCGGTTAAAGTGATATCGTATATGCTCGATTATAATTCTACTGAACATTTCTTTTCATTGTTTAAAAAGAATACCGGATTAACACCTCTTGAATATCGTTCGTATGGAAGGGGGCAGACTATTTCAGAGAACAATGAATCAGCAACCGAAATACAAAAAACTACTACGGAATTAACAATAGATTAGTGGCTTCCTTCTTTTTGTGAGGATTCCGGATAGGGATAGAACAGGTATAACTGCTGCTTTTGTTTTGTTAACTGTCAAAAATCATAGGATTAACGCCATTGTTTGTAGGTGACGTTCGTACATAATCCTATATTTTTGTGCGTTATCAGTTCTAATACTATTAATTTATAACCATGAGAAGAGTTCTCACCCTGTCACTTTTAATATTTTTTGTATTAATTGTAGGAGCTAAGACAAAGTCAATTGATAGAAAATCACTTGTTTGTCGGAATAATCCACAAGTACAACAATTCGATTCATTATCTTCCTTTTCGGTAGGAAATGGCGAGTTTGCATATACTGTTGATGCTACCGGTCTTCAATCATTCCCTCAAAGGTATTCTAAAGGTGTTCCACTCGGAACGCAAAGTCAATGGGGATGGCATAGTTTTGCCAATCCTGAAAACTATCTTTTTTCAGAAACACTTAAGAAATATAATTTCAGAGCTAAGGATGAATGGTACGCTGTGCAATTCAACGAACCGGGACGCGCTAAAGATGCAGCAGAATGGTATCGGGTTAATCCGCATAGATTACATTTAGGTATTGTTGGCTTTGATTTCTGTGAAACAGATTATTCAAAGATATCAGATATTCAGCAGCAACTGGATATGTGGCGTGGAATTATCGATAGTAAATTCAACTATGCAAATGAAACTGTACAGGTTGAAACAACCTGCCATCCTGATGTAGATAAAATTGCAGCGCATATTAAAGGAGCTCATATTCCGGCAATTAAGTTTCATTTCCCATATCCTTCGGGGATGCACAGCGATGACGCATGCGATTGGAACAGCACAGATAAGCACAGTACGGTAATTGTATCAGGTACTTCAAAAAGCATAGTGCTGGAACGTAAAATTGATGCCACACTTTATTATGTAGCAATTAACTGGGAAGGTGACGCAAGTTTCACTGAAAAGGATAAAAACTATTTCATACTAACGACTTCTTCCTCTGATTTAGCCTTTACAGTAACCTTTACGGCTCAAAAACCGGTTGCTGACGATGTGAATTTTTCAAAAACAAAATTAGCCGCTGAAAAGTATTGGA
>JBLIZK010000020.1:0-7329 GCA_048859825.1 Paludibacter sp. | reverse complement strand
CCTGTACTTAAAGAAGTATATGCTGATTTGGAATTCTTCCGTAGTCGTTTGGTACTTCGTCCGCAGGAAATGTCGAACAGCCCTGAGTTAGCTCGTCGTTTAGGGCTGATTACTATAAATACTGCTTTGGAAGCTGATATTTTTGGAAATGTGAATTCTACACACGTAATGGGTTCTAAAATGATGAACGGTATTGGTGGTTCAGCTGACTTTACACGTAGTGCATATATCTCAATATTTACAACTCCTTCTACAGCTAAGGGAGGTAATATCAGTGCTATTGTACCTATGGTAAGTCACGTTGACCAAAATGAACATTCAGTTAACATTATTATTACTGAGCATGGTGTGGCCGATTTACGTGGAAAATCGCCGATACAACGTGCTGAAGAAATAATTGAAAACTGTGTTGACCCATCTTATCGTCAATTGTTACGCGATTATCTGAAACTTTCAGGTCCATGCCATACACCTACCAATTTGCATGCTTGTTTCGAAATGCATACTGAGTTTATGAAATCGGGCAATATGCTAAATACCAGCTGGGAACAATACAAGTAAACAATCATTTGTCATTAATAAAAGCAGCAGGCTGACATTCAATGTCAGCCTGTACTATTTTATAAGCTATCGCCAAAATCTTCTTTAAACTTAGCCATTAATTTTTGTGGCCAATCAGTGGTTGGCTCCAGTCCTCCCATAAAAAATCGAAGTACCGGAGGTTCATATACAAACTTCAAACCTCCTATCAGTTCTCTGTTGTGGTATAGCCAGGTAAGTCTGTCTTCTACAAATTTTATTTGTGAAAGTGTAAATACACGCCGTGGTACAGCAAGACGAAGTAATTCCATATCGGCATAAGTTTCGTTACCGTATTCGTCGCGCTGATTAGATATGGAGCCCCGCTCCATGCCACGAATGCCTGAAATCAGAAACAAGGCGGCTGCAAGAGCTCCGGCCGGGTATTCGGTTTGAGGTATGTGAGCACAAACCTGCATTGCGTCAACATGTACACCAAGTACACCAGCCGGTTTAATTACCGGAATACCTTTTTTATCCAGTTCGCCCACCAGGTATTTTATATACGAAGGGCTTTGACAAATCATTGTTTCGTCCAGTGTTTCATATAAACCTACTGCCATCGATTCAATTTCGCGAACCGATATACCTCCGTAGGTGGTAAATCCTTCGTAAAGTGGAACCAATGCTTCCAGCTCCTTTATTATTTCAGGATTATCGGTACACATGCCACCTCCGCGCGACGAACTAATTTTGCGGGCAGAAAAATAGCACAAATCGGCCAGCGCAGTAAACGCATGCATGACCGTTTTCATGTCCGAGTTTTTAAACTCGTCTTCACGTTGCAGTACCAGATAGGCATTTTCGCCAAGTAAACTACAATCCAGCACCACGCGTATGCCATACTTGTCGGCAAGAGCTCTCACATCGCGCATGTTTTGCACCGAAAATGGTTGGCCGCCAATTAAGTTGGTGGATGCTTCCATACGGATAAATGGAATATTCTTTGGACCATGATGTACAATTACTTCTTCCAGTTTTTCAATATTCATATTCCCTTTAAAAGGATGTGCCGAATTCACCACATATGCCTCAGGGTAAAGTAATTCTGCTATTTGTCCTCCTTTGTCGGTGATGTGAGCCATAGCAGTTGTGAAATGGTAATTCATAGGAACCAAACTGCCTTTCCGTACATAGGCTAACGAAATAATATTCTCGGCCGCACGACCCTGATGCACTGGTAAAAGAAATTTTTTTCCCAGCACGTCGTTTACCGCTTTCTCAAGTTTGACAAAACTTTGTGAGCCTGCATACGCATCATCAGCTTGCATCATAGCAGCTAATTGATTGTCGCTCATGGCATTGGTGCCTGAGTCGGTAAGCATATCCAGAAAAACATCTTTGGTGCTTAAACGGAATGTGTTGAAACCTCCTTCGTAAAGCGCTTCGAGTCGGCGCTCAATTGGTACCAGGTGTAGTTTTTGAACAATACGGACTTTGTGTAGTTCGAGTGGCAGGTTTTCGCCACTATAAAATTTGATTTCTTGCATAGCTATTACAAAAAATGAGTGATTATTATTAGTATTATGATTGATTTTATATTAACACAAAAAAAGAGTATCCGAAGGTGTTCAGATACTCTTAATATTTCAGCCGAAATTACAAATCGTCGCCAAACAAAGGCAAAGATAATCAAATAATCAGTATAAGTGTTAAAATATTGCGAGTTATTTGCTATTGGTTTGGATTTTTTCAAAATCATCCCAAAAAGCAGGATACGATTTACTTACTACCTGCGCTTCTTCAATGGTTAAAGCCGTTTTTATAGCTGCCGGTGCAAATGCCATGGCCATGCGGTGATCTTCATACGTTTTAATACGTATATCATTCGCGGCTTCGCAGCTTTCATTTTTCCAGGCCAATTCACCTTCGGCAGTTTCAAAAAGCGTATAGCCCAATTTCGCTAACTCGGCTATCAGAGCAGCCACTCTGTTTGTTTCTTTAATTTTTAAACTTTGTACACCTTTAAAATGAAAGGGGATGTGAAGCATACAGCAGGTTACAGCAAATGTTTGTGCCAAATCAGGCTGATCTATGAAATCGTACTGAAATTCTGTGCAGTAATTGCCTGTAGCACTTAATAAAACTCCATTTGGTTGATATTCAGTCTCTACTCCCAGTTGTGTAAATAGTTCGGCTACCTTACTATCGCCCTGAGTACTGTTTTTATACAACCCCTTCAGAAAAATTTGTCCGTTCCCTACCAGCGAAAGTACTTCGTACCAGTACGAAGCAGCTGACCAGTCTGATTCAACTGTGTACTCTATAGGGTTGTATTGTTGCGGCTGAATATCTATTATATTATTTTCAAAAGTTACATTCACACCGTATTCTTTCATCATCGACATAGTCATGCGAATGTACGGTACCGAAATCACATTCCCTTCAAGTAGAATTTTAAGTCCGTTTTGCATGTAAGGGGCTATCATCATTAATGCCGAAATATACTGACTGCTTACACCACCGTTTAGTCTGATTTCGCCACCCATCATGGCGCTACCAAAAATTCGTAAAGGAGGAAAGCCTTCGTTTTCAACATATTCAATACGCGCTCCAAGGCTGTTTAACGCATCTACAAGCAGTTTAATAGGACGTTGTTTCATGCGTTCGCTTCCGGTTATTATCCATTCGCCAACCGTTTTTGACAAAAAGGCAGTCAGAAACCGCATGGAGGTACCTGCCGCGCCGATATCGAAAGTGCTGTCGTTCGAGTCCAGTGCTTTTATCATGACCCGTGTATCATCGCAATCCGATACATTTTTTACTTCGTAAGGGCTGTAGGCCAGGGCATTTAATATCAATGCTCTGTTACTGATGCTTTTTGAACTCGGGAGGTTTATTTCCAGATTTACAGTGTTAGTTTGAATGTTTAATACCTTTGTTGTCATTTTGTAAAATAATTCAGGCTGCAAATTTAGTGATTAAACCGCTAATTCGTATATTTTACGCACATCTTCACTGCTAAGTTTCACAAAACTTCCCAATGTGCGTTCGCCTAAACCGAGTTTTTCAACTAAAACAGGTATATCTTTGGCCTTTGCTCCAAGTTGGTCGAAGCGAATTGGCATACCAAGTGAACTTACAAATTGTTCGTATTGCTCAATGCCTTTTAATGCTGTTATCTCGGGCGATTGGAAGTTCATTTCGCATCCCCAAACACGTGTGGCAAACTGAGCAAAACGCATCAGATCATGATGCATCACATATTTCATCCAGGCAGGAAACATTACAGCCAGACCGGCTCCATGAGCCACGTCGTACAAACCTGATAGTTCATGTTCCATTTGGTGGCTCGACCAATCGCTATCGCGTCCCACACCACAAGTGTCGTTGTGAGCAACCATGCCGGCCCACATAAGGTTGGCACGTGCCTCATAGTTTGCCGGGTCAGCCATTACTTTGGGTGCTTCATTAATTATAGTAAGTAAGATACCTTCGGCTAGCCTGTCGGTAATTTCTACGTTTTGCGTGTTGGTAAAATAGCGTTCCATCACATGTGCCATCATGTCTACCACGCCACAAGCCGTTTGATAGGGTGGGAGCGAGCAGGTTAGTTCCGGATTTAATACAGAAAAAACAGGTCGTAACACATCGTGATTGGCCGCACGTTTGAGCATGCCATTTTCGTGAGTTATCACGGAGCCCATTGAACCTTCGCTACCGGCAGCTGTTAAAGTCAGAATAGTGGCTACCGGTAATGCTTTTTCAATTCGTTTTCCACAATAAAAATCCCAGAAATCACCTTCGTAAAGCGCACCAAGGGCAATAGCTTTTGCCGAGTCGATTACGCTACCTCCACCTACAGCCAGTACAAAATCGATATTGTTTGTTTTTACAATGTTTATACCCTGATATACCAGACCGCTACGAGGATTGGGAACCACGCCGCCCAGTTCGGTATGCCAGATTCCGGCTTCGTTTAATGATTTTTTCACTCTATCAAGCAATCCGCTTTTCACAACTGAACCGCTACCATAATGTATTAAAACACGCGATCCGCCAAAGCGATTTACATATTTACCGGTTTCATTCTCGCGTTCGCGGCCGAAAATAAACTGTGTTGGGCTATAAAAATTAAAGTTATTCATATTTTCAGTTTTATTGTGTTTTACACGATTTTTAAGTAATACTCGTTAATCGTGATGAATTAATAATTGATGTTTTCAGATGTCAATAAAAAGTCTGTATTTGGTTGATGTTTTTACCAATTTGTACTTTTCCGAGGTACAACAGGGCTCGTGTTGTTGTTGTCAGTTAATCGGAAATTTATCGGAAGGGTATATTTTACATTTACAAGTTCATCTTCCTGAATACCAGGTTTCCAGTTGGGCATTAATGAAATAATACGTAATGCTTCTTCGTCGGCCAACGGATGTATGCTGCGTACAATTTTAATATCAGACAAGCTACCATCCTTTTTTACCGTGAATTGAGCAATAACTCTCCCCTGAATATTCTTTTCCATCATCGTTCTTGGATACTTTATATTTTTACGTAAAAACGCCATCAGTTTCTCATCTCCACCCGGGAATTCCGGCATCTGTTCTATTTGAGTATATTTTATTTCGTCTCCATTTATATCAAAGCATTTACCTTCCACTGATTTGTTGTTGTTCATCAATTCTTCGCGTTTCTTCTGCCCGTTTTCCCAATAGGATATATAACGACCATTCCGTTTTCCTTCGCTGTATTCAACTTCTTTTCGGATTTGCCCGTTTTCATACCATTCTTTATAGATACCATCTTTCAATCTTTCAAGATGCTTTTCTACAGCAGGGTCATACCATGCGACTTTCCCAGAAGTGTATGATTGAATGATAGTTTTGTTCGCATTCAATTTAAACTGTAACAAAACAGAGCAGGTTGATTTTATTTTACCGGATTTAAAATAAAATGTTTCAATTAAATTTCCTTTACGGATTGTATCCGGAACAGAGATACTGTAAGTTGAAGCTGAATCTAAAGTGCTTACTCTATTATTGTTTGCATCAAAATACTGTGTAACCTGCGAATGCAAAATTACTGTTTGAAGCATCAGAAGTAAGATTAGTATGAGTTGTCTATTCATTTGGCGTTTGAAATCTTTTATGTTTTAACGGGATTATGTATCGTCAACCATTTAAATAACAGACGAACAGCCTAAACGCCTGTATGTCCGAAACCTCCTGCACCGCGTTCAGTTTCACCCAATACTTCAACCTGATGCCATTCGGCTTGAGCATGTGCTGCTATCACCATTTGGCAAATACGTTCGCCGTCCTCAATCACAAAATCGTCCGACGATAGATTTACCAGAATGACACAAATTTCGCCACGATAGTCGGCATCGATGGTGCCGGGTGAGTTCAATACGGTGATGCCTTTTTTTATGGCCAAACCACTGCGTGGCCGTATCTGAGCTTCGTAACCCACTGGTAATTCAATAAACAAACCGGTTGGGATAAGTTTACGTTCGAGGGGTTTTAAGGTAACAGCATTTTCCAGGTTGGCACGGATGTCCATACCGGCAGAATGAATGGTTGCATACTCAGGTAAAGCATGCTTTGATTTGTTTACAATATTTATTTTCATTTGTTTATAAATGGTTTTATATGTTACTTGGAACTCACAAAACAAAATTTATCACTATAGCTATCATGGAACAAAACTAATACTTCAGCCATTTCCACATTTCTGTCCAGGTGATTTTTTTGCCATACATTAAAATACCGGTACGGTAAATTTTGCCGGCCACCCAGGTTGTGCCCACAAACGACAGTATCAGGATGCTGATAGATAATGCAATTTGCCAAACCGGAACATCAAATGGCAAACGCACCATCATAACAATTGGCGATGTAAATGGTATCATTGAGCACCAGAAGGCCAAAGGCCCATCGGGGTTTTCGGCGCTGAAAATACCTGCATATATAGCAAAAATGATTGGGAGCATTATGGGCATCGAAAATTGTTGTGTATCGGTTTCGTTGTCAACTGCCGAACCAACAGCTGCAAAAAGCGAAGCATACAGCAAATAACCTCCCAGGAAGTAAACTATAAACAGGCTTACAATTTGTACAAAGTCTAATCCGTTTACAGCTGTAATGATATCCATCATTTTTTCATTAATTTCGGGTGTGGCGGTCATCCCTTTCTGACTAAGTTCCTGCATTTTTTGCAGTTTTTCCATGTCCATCCCTTTTGTGAAAGTGGCTGATACTCCAAACAGGATGGCACCTGTAAGCATTACCCACATCAAAAACTGTGTTAGCCCAACCAATGCAATACCAATAATTTTACCCATCATCAATTCAAATGGTTTCACCGACGAAATCATCACCTCTACTATACGATTGGTTTTTTCCTGCACAACTCCGCTCATTACCTGAGCTCCATATATAACTATAAACATGTAGATAATAAAGGCTGTAATCATCCCAATAATCAGTGCCAGTTCGGCAGAGCCTTCTTTTTCGTCGCCATCTTCACTCCATTTTATCGTTTTCATGTCAATGTTGGTTTGCGACTTTTCTACCATTTCTTTTAGATTTGGTATGTTGTAAGCAGCCAGTTTTTGTTCTTCAATGTGTTTGTTAAGCAAACCTGAAACATAGGTTTTTAATTCCAGATTAACCTGCTTTTCAGAATACATTGTTGCGGCAGTTGAGTCTTTTGCCAGGTCATTGGTAATGTAAAGTAATGCTTCAAAATCCGACTCATCATCTTTTTTATTTCTGAGTTGGTCAATGGTTTCGCTGCTTAAACTGAATT
>JBLIZK010000019.1:0-4041 GCA_048859825.1 Paludibacter sp. | reverse complement strand
GTCCCAGCCAATCTGGTTTTTCGTATACCTCATCCGGAGTCTGTAATTCCACTTCGGCTAAAACAAGTCCTTCGTTTTCGCCTTCGAAAATATCAACCTCAAATATGTGTTTCCCTACCGGAACATAGTAGCGTTTTTTTTCAATTTTTCCCGGTTCGCAAAGCATAAATAAATCTTCAGCTTCACATGCAGGTATCTCTTTCTCCCATTCAAAGCGTTGTGTACCGTCGTTACTGCTAATTCCTTTGATAGTAATGTAGGCTTTTTCGTTTTTCATTCGGATGCGAACTGTGCGTTCCGGAACAGATGAAATATAACCTTGTTTAATAGTTTCATGTCGGTTACTATGGTTGATAAAGCTATTATCCTTTACTAAAAACTTACGTTCAGTTTCTATGGCCATTGTTGCAAAATTTTAATTGCAAAGTTAAATAACATATTTTGATAATCGAAATAGAAGGCTTGTTTATTGGTGAAAATCCGGGTGTGTTAATTTGTATAATTATCGAATTTCAATAAAAAAATTTTGTTAGTTGGGAAATTATATCTTACTTTGTCGGTAATTAATTCATATTTTAGTTAAACCATAAAAAAAGATTTTTACAACATGAGATTAAGAAAATTATTTCTTCTGGGTCTGTTGGCTGTGTTTTTTGGAGCCAACGCACAGCAGAATGCAGCTCTTCCCATTGATCCTAAAGTGAGATATGGAAAATTAGAAAATGGGCTTACGTATTATATACGTGCCAATAAGCAACCCAAAGAGCGGGCTGAGTTTTATATAGCTCAAAATGTGGGCGCTATTCTCGAAAACGATGACCAAAACGGCTTAGCGCACTTCCTGGAGCACATGGCATTTAATGGTACTAAAAACTTTCCGGGTAAAGGTATTATCAATTATATGGAAAAAATAGGGGTGAAGTTTGGCTATAATATTAATGCCTATACTGCCCTTGATGAAACTGTATATAATTTGTCGGATGTACCAACTACACGTGATGGCATAGTTGATAGTGCATTACTGGTATTGCACGATTGGTCAAGCTTTATTTTGCTCGAAGGTAGCGAAATAGATTCGGAGCGTGGTGTAATCCGCGAAGAGTGGCGTACTGGTGCCGGTTCTGAACGCCGTATGTGGAAAGAATCGAACAAGCAAAAATATCCCGGATCGCAATATGCTAAACGCGACGTAATTGGCGATACAGCTGTTATCAATAACTTTAAGTATTCAACTATTCGTGATTTTTACCATAAATGGTATCGTCCCGATTTACAGGCAATTCTGATTGTTGGCGATGTGGATGTTGATAAAGTTGAAGCCAAAATTAAAACAATGTTTGCCGATATCAAAGCTAAGCCAAATGCAGGTGAACGTCCTGTTTACGAAATAGCAAATAATACGGAACCAATTTATTCGGTTGTTCGCGATCCCGAAGCTCGTATGACGCGCATAGAGTTGGAGTACAAACATGACCGTATGCCATCAGAGCTAAAACTGTCGTTGAATGGTTATGTGATGAATGTGGTTAATAGTATTATTTCTACTGTGTTGAGTTATCGTTTTGATGAAATTACACAGCAAGCTGATGCGCCGTTTGTTATGGGATTTGCGGGTTATAGCGATCTTGTTAAATCAAAAGATGCTTTTCAGATGATTGCTATACCAAAAGAAGGACGTGAAATTGAAGGTTTGAATGCTCTATTGCTTGAGGCTGAAAAAGTAAAACGATTTGGATTTACTAATTCTGAAGTTGAAAGAGCCAAAGCAGATATTCTGAAATCGTACGAAACTCAATACAACGACCGTGAAAACCAGAAAAACAATAATCTGGTGAGAGAATATGTGCGTCACTTCCTTGAAAATGAACCTATTCCCGGAATTGAATGGGAATATCAGATGGTACAGGCATTTATGCCAAAGCTTACTGCCGTAAATGTAAATCAATTGGCCAAACAGTATGTAACTGATGATAATTTGATTGTATCGTTTATGGCTCCTGAAAAGGAAACGGTAAAGATTCCTTCGAAAGCAGATGTATTGGCTGCTGTTACCGAGGCTAAAAGTGCAAAACTTGAAGCTAAAGCTGAAGAGGATTTAAACAAACCATTAATTGACAAAGCGCCTCAGGCTGGAAAAATTAAGAAAACGGTTAAAAATGCAGCTTACGGAACTACTGAATGGGTTTTAAGTAATGGTGTGAAGGTTGTAATTAAACCAACCAAATTTAAACAAGATGAGATTTTGATGTCGGCATTTAGCGACGGTGGAACCTCAAAAGTAAAAGATGTAGCTGATAAATACTCTGCTGCTTTGGCTACTGCAGTGGTAAGTAATAACGGTTTAGCGAATTATAGTTCAGTAGAGCTTAATAAATTGATGAGCGGAAAAATTGCGAATGTGTCACCATCGCTTTCAACTTATTCTGAAGGATTCAGTGGTAATTCGTCAGTGAAAGATTTTGAAACAATGACACAGCTAGTGTATTTGTATTTTACAGCACCACGTAAGGACGATAATGCATATCAGGCATTGATAAATATGGTAAAAACCAGTTTGGCAAATGCAACTTCGGATCCTCGTTATGCATTCCGCGACACTATAAGTGTAATGCAGTCAAATCATCACCCACGTACTACTTTAATCACAGCTCAAACCATCGATAATGTAAATCAGGACCGTGCTTTGGCAATTTTTAAAGAACGTTTTGCTTCGGCATCTGATTTTACTTTTCTTTTTGTAGGTAATATCGACCCTGAAAACCCGGATGTGAAAAATGCAGTAATTACTTATTTAGGTGGATTAAAATCAGGTAAAAAAGGTGAGAAATTTACCGACCTTAAAATACGTAAACCAATTGGCGAAGTGAAGAATGTGTTCTCACGTCCGATGAAAGTAAACAAAGCATCAAATTATATCCTTTACAGTGCTCCAATGGCATTTACTACTCAAAACATAGTTGTCATGAATGCTATCGGTAGTGTGTTGAATATGCGTTATCTTGAAAGTATACGCGAAAAAGAAGGTGGTTCGTATGGAGTTGGGGTACGTGGTTCGTTGGTAAACACACCAATTAACGAGGCTACAATTATGATGCAGTTTGATACTGATCCTGAAAAGCAAGAGCGTTTGATGGGCATTATTCATGCCGAGGTTAACGAAATTGTAAAGAATGGACCAAGGGCCGACGATTTACAGAAAGTAAAAGAAAACCTGCTAAAACAACTCACTGAAGACCTTGAAACCAATAACTGGTGGTTAGGAGCTGTACAGCGTTTTTATCAGGACAAACAGGATGTTTTAACCGAGTACAAGGCTTCAATTGAAGCTCTATCGCCTGAGTTGATTCAGTCTACATTGAAATCGATTACTGATAAACGTAATATTTTAGAAGTTGTAATGAAACCTGAAGCGAAATAAGCTATTAGTTTTAACAATAAAAATTGCCAACTACTTCAAACGTATGCTGATAAGTAGTTGGCAATTTTTTTTATCTGTAATTTACAATAGCATTCATCAATATTGTCGGCTCCCGAAAATTGAACTTCCTATACGTACCATCGTACTGCCGCATTCTATTGCCGGTAAATAATCATCGGACATGCCCATTGAAATTTCTTTAAAATCAGACGAAGCGTGAAAAACTGCCGATTTTAAATGGTCAAATATATCCTTTAGGTGGCTAAACTCCTTAATCACCTGAGTTTGGTTGTTTGTGAACGTTGCCATGCCCATTACCCCGCAAAACCGGATGTATTCAAAATCTTCGGGTCTGTGTTTTTCAAACATTTGAATAATTTCATTTTCGTCAAAACCAAATTTGCTTTCCTCGGTAGCAATGTGTACCTGCAACAAACAACTTACTTTGCGGTTTATTTTAGCTGCTTGTTTATTAATTTCCACGAGTAGCTTCTCAGAGTCGACACCATGAATGAGTTCAACAAAAGGTACGATGTATTTAACTTTATTGGTTTGTAAGTGTCCGATAAAATGCCAGTGAATGTCTTTGGGTAGTCTTTCGAACTTGCCGGTTAACTCCTGCA
>JBLIZK010000018.1:0-6377 GCA_048859825.1 Paludibacter sp. | reverse complement strand
CGGCATGCCAATAGCCGAAAAGAATGAAGCAATATGTGGCTGAATAGCCGAACCTCCTGATACGACTATGTCGAAATTACCACCAATAGCTGCCCTCCATTTGCTGTAAATCAGCTTGTCGGCCAAACGCAACTGAGCATTGTACCAATTACTACGCCCTTCAAGCTGGTACTTCGTTGCCAAATGAAAAGCCCAATAATAGAGTTTACGTTGTACATACGAGAGTTTTTTACCCGACAGAAACAATTTATCGTAAATTTTTTCAAGCAATCGTGGCACTGCCGACATCATTGTCGGATTAATTTCCTTGATATTATCGGCAATTGTAGCCAAACTCTCAGCATAATACACCGACATGCCCAGATATTGATATAAATAAACCAGCATGCGCTCATATGCATGACAAAGCGGAAGAAAACTCAACGCTTTATTGCTCCATGCCTGCGGAATTGGAGCAAGATTTTTCACCTGATTTACGATATTACTGTGCGATAACATTACACCCTTGGGGTTACCCGTAGTACCCGAAGTGTATATAATGGTAGCCATCTCGTGAGCTCCAATGCTTTGTTTTAATTCTTGCAATGTCTCAGGTTGTGGATTTTCATTACCTAAAGCTATCAACTGGTCCAAATACGGAAAACCGGCCTGCTGATCTACAAAAGTGTAAATAAATTGTAACGCTTTTACCTCGGCAAAAACATCCTGCAATTTATTCATCAACTCCCTGCCTTCCACAAAAATCATTTTCATTTCGGCATGTTTTAAAATATAGCGGTAATCTTCTTTGCTTATTGTGGGATAAATAGGCACCGAAATAGCGCCTATTTGCATAATTGCAAAATCTATCATATTCCACTCCGGACGATTGCCACTAACCAACCCAACCATATCACCTTTGGTAATACCTAGTTTCAGCAAGCCATAACTGATGGCATTCGTAAGCTGAATATATTCCTGAATGCTGAACCGGCGCCATTCGCCATTGCGTTTTGCTGCCAAAGCAGTATCCTGTTCGGGCCTTGTTTCAAGATAATTATCGAGAATATCGAATAAACGGGTAACTTCCATTTAAAATTGTTTTTCAGTATTAAACACAAAAAAGGTTGCTTACTAAAACGTATGCACATTTTAAAAGCAACCTGCAAATATAAATATTTATTTTCTACTGAAAAACTACTGTTCGGTTCTGATAAGTAAGAACTTTTCGTTCAATGTGTTTTTCAACTGCGTGCGACAATACAATTTTCTCCAAATCACGACCTTTGCGCACCAGCTCCTCAATGGTGTCTTTGTGCGAGATATGCGTTACATCCTGTTCAATAATTGGCCCCGCATCCAAATCGCTGGTTACATAGTGACTTGTAGCTCCGATAATTTTCACACCGCGTGCATGAGCAGCATGGTAGGGTTTAGCGCCTGCAAAAGCAGGTAAAAAAGAGTGATGGATGTTGATAATCCGGTTCGGATAATGATTAATAAAATCGGCCGAAAGTACCTGCATATAACGAGCTAATACACAAAAATTAATATTATGCTGTTTTAATATGGCTAATTGTTTGGCTTCCTGCTCGGGTTTTGTTTCTTTTGTAACAGGTATGCAATGATACTCAATACCAAACTGACGGGCTACATGCTCCATGTCGGGATGATTACTGATAATGACAGGTATTTCCACATTCCACTCTCCCATTGCATAGCGCGAAAGTAAATCGTACAAACAATGCGACATTTTTGAAACAAAAATGGCCATGCGTGGCTTAGCGTCCGAAAAATACAAACGGAAGTTCATTTCATAACGTAAGCCTAACAAGGTCTGGAAATACTCCTCTACTTTATCCTTAGGAATCTGAAAATTTGACAAATCCCATTCAATACGCATAAAAAAAACCGACTCTTCACGGTTTACATATTGGTCGAGATATAATATATTTCCTTTGTGTTGATTAATAAACTCGGTCACCGCGGCCAAAATACCAGGTCTGTCAGGACAGTGAATTAAAAGCGTGGCCGTATTCTCATGTTGATTCATTTCTTTCAGTTTTTAAATAAACGGAATGCAAAGATAACAAATTCATCCGAAAGACGGAATTTGCTTTTCAATTTGATGTAAAAATAGCCTTCTGAAGCACTCTGACTAACACTTTCATTATCAGTGCATGAAAAAATATTTTCAAAAAAGTTGACATTTTTATCACAAAACTATTGCAGATATAAAATTTTGCCGTATCTTTGCACCGCAATTGAGAAACACAATTGCTCCACGGTGTGGTAGTTCAGCTGGTTAGAATACCTGCCTGTCACGCAGGGGGTCGCGGGTTCGAGTCCCGTCCATACCGCAAAAGCAGTTCAAGCAATTGAGCTGCTTTTTTTATTCTAAATATATCATATGCCATACTTTGTTTACATCATACAATCCGACAAAGATAAAACCTTCTACAAAGGGTTTACTGAAGATATTGAGAAACGCCTTATACAGCACAATAATGGTGAAAGCAGATATACAAGCAGGAAAACTCCATGGAAACTTGTATATCTGAAAGAATTTAATACAAAAAAAGAGGCTTTAATTTTCGAAAAGAAGATTAAGAGATACAATGCTATATTTCTTCAAAAAATAATTGCAGAACATATAATCCAAACTGGTTAAAGTTCTGACTGGCATCTCGCCCATGGGCGAGACGGGTTCGAGTCCCGTCCATACCGCAAAAGCAGTTCAAGGAATTGAGCTGCTTTTTTTATTTTCAACATACAAAAAAAACGGACTTGAAAAATCTCAAATCCGTTTTTTTCGATAAATTCCAGCATCAAAAAAATTCAATGCCTACTCTTTTTCAATCGCCTGTACCACCAATCCGGCTATCGTCATACCAAACATGGCTGGCATGTATGATGTTGTACCATTGATTTTTGCTTTCAGACTGCACCATTCGTGATTTACCAAATCGGGGTCGCCCGGGCCTTCTTGTGTTTTGGGGCACATGCATTTTTCCGTTCCGCACGATTCATTTTCGCCCTTGTTTTCAAGCAACTCATCGCTATACACACACATAAATTTTTTGCTGACACCGCCAAGTTTCTTTATTCGTCCGCGCAATGCTGAACCCAGCGGACATCCCTGTACTTTCCAAAACTCAGCAACCTTTATGCGTGTAGGGTCCATTTTCAAAGCAGCCCCCATCGACGAAAACAGTGTAGCCTTTGTTTTTGTAGCCGTTTGCAACAAATGCACCTTGTTCGACAAGCTGTCAATTCCATCAATAATAAAATCGTAACTATCGAGCTCAAACGAATCAGACGTTTCGGGACTGTAAATTTTCTGCAATGCCAGAATATCTGCTTTAGGGTTTATTTCGAGCAATCGCTCACGCAATACTTCGGTTTTTACTTTTCCCACCGTTTTCGAAGTGGCCATTAACTGGCGATTTATGTTGGTAATACACACTCTGTCGGAGTCAACAATGGTCAGATGACCAATTCCGGAACGCACCAGCGTTTCGGCACACCAGCTCCCTACTCCACCAATTCCAAAAATGATAACTCTTTTTTCTGCTGCTTTTTCAATAAAACTTCTTCCGAGCAATAACTGCGTACGCTGGAAAATTCCTTTTTCAATTCCCATTATCCAGAGCCCTGTAGGGCTGTTATTTGATATTTATATTTATTTGATTATTAATTGATTCTCCTCAAGCAACCACCCCATTTTATCCTAACTCTTAACTGTAAACTGAGAACTGTAAACTGAGAACCGTAAATGGAGTCCCCGACATTCCGCGCAGCGGAACAATCACTAATTTCTCTCAACCATTCTGACTAACCATTTTCAACGACTTTTTGTTTAATATCTCAATGGTTTTTCCTGACATCTTTATAATCCCGTCTTTATCGAATTCCGCCAATACTCTGCTCACACTTTCCCGGCTTGTATCCACCAAACTGGCTAATTCCGACTGCGAAAGCGGTAACACAAAAGTATCCGACATAAATATCCTGTCAGCAAACTCCAGTAGTGCATCAGCCATATTACCACGAATTAACTTTTGTGTCCTGCTTGCACAACGCCGAAACGACTCCAGCTCATTCTGACATAAATCAATAATAATTTCATTCGCGAAAGCGTGATTCTCGTCCAATATTTTCTGGAACACATTCACATCAATAAAACACACTTCGGCTTCCGAGATGGCCGTTACCGAATACTGATTTATTTTATCGCCAAAAGTTGTGGGTAAACCCAGATAAGTGGGCGACTTTACCACACGAACAATTTGCTCATGATACGGGCCTGCCAGGTGTATTTTAGCAATTCCTGTACGCAAAAAAACCACATTCGTGGAGTACATCCCCTGTTTTATGATTGTATCTCCCCGCTTAAACCCAAGCACTAAATGATTGGCTGTGAGCTGCTCAAAGCTATCATCGCACAATGTTGCGGCAGCTTTCGAATTAAACGGACAATGCCGGCAATCGTTTTGCATATTATTAAATTGAAGGGTTAATACCGGCAAATATAATCAATGTGAGGTATATCACAAAATAATGTATGGTGATACACAGCTAATTTAGAATTAAGTAATTATTTCCATAATATATTTGCAGAAATAATTCTTTAATCAATCAACAAGATACTAATATGGAAAGCACATCAAAAATAAGTATTGAGCAATTGCAAGCTCAGGTAAATGAACTTCAGGCAAAAGTAGAACAACTGCAAAACTCCCGCAAAGATCAGTTATCAATAGCCGTTGTATCGGGCGATTTGGATAAAGTACTGGCAGCATTTGTCATATCAATAGCCGCTGCCGCTATGGACACACAGGTTAAACTATTCTTCTCATTTTGGTCGCTTTCAGCACTTCGCGACCCTAAAAAAACGGCCCCGGGCAAAGATTTCATTTCGAAAATGTTTGGTGCAATGCTCCCCAACGGCACCAAACAGCTTAAACTATCCAACATGAATATGGCAGGAATGGGGCCTAAAATGATTTCGTATCTGATGAAAAAACAGAACGTCATGTCACTGGAAACCATGTTGAAAGAAGCCGGCGAACTAGGAATCGAAATTGTAATCTGCGAAATGTCGATGGGACTCATGGGTTTCAAAAAAGAAGAATTCATTGATTATCCACACCTGAGCTATGCCGGAGCTGCCACTTTTGTTGCCGATGCTGGTGAAAGTGCGATACAACTATTTATTTAGCCTATAGATGGTGCTTTGCACGTTTTTAATGTTTTTAACGCCCGTAGGGCAAATAACAGAAGCCAACAACGTGCGAAGCACCTAATCAACGCGGAGCCAATCAACGCAAAGCCAACAACATGTGAAGCACCAATCAACGCGAAGCTAATCAACGCAAAGCCAACAACGTGTGAAGCACCAATCAACGCGAAGCCATAAAACGCAAAGCCAACAACGCGTAAAATACCTCTAAACAAGAAATATTAACGCCCGAAGGGCAACTAACATTAAATATTATGACAACAGAAGAATTAAAATCAGTAGCAGTAGCAAAATCAGTTGATGCACGCGGAACAGCTTGTCCCGGACCACTTTTAGAAGCAAAAAAAGCCATTGGCACTATCAAAGCCGGCGATGTAATGGAAATTCTTTCGTCGGACGAAGGCACCAAACAGGATATCCCGAAATGGTGCAGTAAACAAGGTCATGAATACATGGGTTGGGTAGAAGAAAACGGCTATTTCAAAGTGTATATGAAGAAAAAATAAAAATGCAACCCCTAATCCCTAAAGGGAAAATTTCTCCCTTATAGGGGTAGGTTATTTCTTCAAATACTATTTAACAAAACTAACATTACCCCACAGGGGTTAGGAATTCCAATATCATGGGAGAATTACACAAAAAGAGTGCGAAAATACTGGTATTTTCCACCGAAAAAATTTCCGACCCGGCTATTGACATGGCTGGCCTTTTAAAACTTCACTACCCGCCCACAGTTTACACCATTACTGTTCCGTGTTCGAGTGGCATAAAACCAAGCTGGATACTTTATGCCTACGAAAAAGGTTTTGATGGTGTGTTTATTGCTGCCGATGGCAGCGACTGTGTTTTTGGTGAGTCGTGTACCGAAAAAACAGGCCACCTTGTGGGCAAAACACACAATCTGATGAAAGAAAAAGGCATTGAACCTGCCCGCCTGCGTATGGCTGCTCTTTGCTCGGTTTGTAGCGAATCGTTTGTAAAGCAAATGCGCACATTCAATGAATATTTACTTAACTCAGTAAATGCTTAATGGAAAAATCAATCAAAAATATCACCTACGATGCGTTAGTAATCGGTGCCGGCATTGCTGGTGGCGAAGTAGCATTAAATTTGGCCAATACCGGCTACAAAGTTTTGTTAGTTGACAAAGAATTAT
>JBLIZK010000017.1:0-6770 GCA_048859825.1 Paludibacter sp. | reverse complement strand
CCATACACGGGAATAGGTCTGTTGTGTTTTATATTATTTATTGCCAGAGGAATTAATTTTTCAGGAAAATGATTTGCTCCATAATTATTCGAACAGTTTGATATAACCACAGGCATACCATACGTATCGTGCCATGCACGTACAAAATGGTCGCTTGAGGCTTTACTGGCCGAATAAGGTGAATGCGGATCGTACTTGGTTGTTTCAGTAAAAAAGGTTCCGTCAAACTCAAGTGCCCCGTATACTTCATCGGTCGAAACATGATAAAAACGTTTTCCTTCGAAGTTTCCTTTCCATGCATTTTTAGCCGCATTGAGCAAATTAGCCGTACCAAACACATTGGTTTTGATAAACGCAAATGGGTCGGTTATTGAACGATCGACATGCGACTCCGCCGCCAAATGGATTACTCCATCAATTCCATATATTGAAAAAATTTCAGGAATAAACTTTTCGTCGGTAATATCACCTTTGATAAATTTATAATTGGGTGCATCAGCAATATCTTTCAGATTCTCAAGATTTCCGGCATATGTAAGAGCATCCAGATTTAAAATTTGGTATTCGGGGTATTTAGTGACAAACAACCGCACTACATGCGATCCAATAAAACCGGCACCACCAGTAATCAATAAAGTTCGTTTCATTATTTCAGTAATATTTTATTTCAAAAAAATAAATGTAAAACACTGTCACAATACACATTAGTCAGCATTTACTCTTACAAAGATACATTAATTTTATGTCTTAACAAGTTGTTCATAACTTTTTGACGAAAGATAAGTGCAATCAATACGAAAACTCTAATTTTGTAATGTGGAAAAAATAATACAACATATTGAGAAACTCCTTATCCACAACGATTACGTTGTGGTGCCTTCATTGGGAGGATTTATGACACAGCAACACAAAGCCCGTTTTGAAAACGACAATGTGTATGCACCCTATTGCAATGTGGCTTTTAATGCACTCATGCATCATTCTGATGGGCTATTGGTTATTGAAGTTTCGCGCTCCATGCAAATCAGCTATCGCGAAGCCCAGGAATATGTAGATAAAACAGTAAATAACATTCACAAACAGCTCAAACAAGGCAAACGCGTAAGTCTGGGGCAATTGGGAGAACTTGCTTTAGGTACTGAAGGTCAAATCATTTTTGAGCCCTCGCACATGCCGTTGTTTTTGCCGGGAAATACAGGCTACAATGTCATAAATCTGAAAAAATTCGAAATAGAAGCTACAAATTCAAAACACATCCGTTTCAATGCGACTAAAATTACCCGTTATGCAGCAGCTGTTGCGCTGGTAATGAGTTTACAGTTTGGATTCGATAAACTCAGTAAACCAACTTACGAAGCATCTATTTTAAATCTGAATTTCAACGAAAGCAAAATAATTACCCCTAAAGTAATAAATAAAACAGTTGAGAATCTAAAACCATCTGTGGCAGACAGCTCGCTTTATCATGTAGTAGTTGCCAGCCTGCCATCTGAACAAGCAGCAACCAATTATGCGTTTACTTTGCAAAAAGATAGCTTCCCCGATGCACATGTTATAAAACCATCGAGTATGTATAGAGTTGCCATTAAGTCGTTCGAATCAAAAGACGAAGCCATAGCTTATATGGAAACCTTGCGTTTGTCTGACGAAAGATTTGCCTCTGCATGGGTTCTGTGTAAAAAATAATTTCGAACAAAAGCCCAAATGCTATTGCAGAGAACAGAATTTTATTTATCTTTGCACCCGCAAACCACAATGCGGCTGTGGCGTAATTGGTAGCCGCGCCAGACTTAGGATCTGGTGCCGAGAGGCGTGGGGGTTCGAGTCCCTTCAGCCGCACAAAAAAAGCTTACAAGAAATTGTAAGCTTTTTTTTGTATTTTACCTGTAATTTTCAAATCAGAAAAGAGGCATTTTTACTTCCAATAAAAATGAGCATGATTTCAGGTCATGCTCATTCCTGTTAAATTTTATTTTTCAATTCTAAACCAGTCAAAATCGGCATAACCCGAATCGTTAAGCGGTTTCGGCCGCTGACAGAAGATTCCGACTTTGGCACCTATCCATTTGCCCTCCCAGGCAGCAAACGGAATCGCAATTTCTGTGTATTTAACACCATCCAAACTATAGCTAAACGTACAATTTGCCTTGGGTTGTAGAATGTTTTCCTTGTTTAACGAGGCTGTTTGCTTTACTTCTACACGCAAGTAAACAGTATTCGATTTTACAGGAACACTTGTTTGTATTGTTTCCGCAGTTCCATTTGTCGCATTTTTGCATGTAACAAAATGAAGACTTAACCCATTATCGACACTATCAATTGTAATCGCTGCATAATCCTGTCCCATAACCACCAGCCCGGCTCGTTCTCCTTTTTTAAAGGGCGAAAAGTGAAGCTTTGTTGTTGCTTTAAAGTTAGGCGCCGGAAACTTTTGCAATAAAAGGGCAGGTGCATCCCACAAACTTTTTGCAGCTCCTATGGCCTCCCAGGCAAATAATCGCATAAAACCTTTAGTGCCATGCGGGAAATACCACAGTGGATATTCGTTGGCTTGCCATTGCCACTGCAAACCAAGTTTTAAGCCATCAAACTCATCACTTTCTACGGGAGTAGCAATAGAATAGGCGGCACCTACATTCGGTTTTTTGTAGGTTTCTACAGGAGTTCCGCATCCATCTCCATCTTTATCTTCGCCAATTACCGGCCAGTCGTTCACCCATTTCATTGGATTCAGATGTACCACCCTACCATAAGCATACAAGTCCTGAAAATGAATGAACCAATCCTCTTTTCCATCAGGAGTATCAATCCAGGCTCCCTGGTGTGGGCCATTTATTTTCGATTTACCCTGCGCCATCACAATTTTCTCTTCGTACGGACCGTAAATATTTTTTGAACGCATTGCCAGCTGCCAACCCGGCTTTACACCACCTGCCGGAGCAAATATATAGTAGTAGCCGTTGCGTTTGTACATTTTAGCACCTTCCACAGTTGTATGTACAGGGTGACCATCGAATACTAAACGACTTTCGGTAAGTGCTTTTGTTCCATCAGGTGTCATTTCGAACATACCTAATATACTTTTCATACCAGCACGACTACCGGCATATCCATGGGCAACATAGGCACGACCATCTTCATCCCAAAACGGACAAGCATCAATCAAACCTTTACCTGCCTTTACCAATGTCAAAGGTGCCCATTTATCAGTTACGCGCTTAGCTTTGGTCATGTATATACCTGCATCAGGGTCGCCAAAATAAATATAAAATTCACCATTATGATAGCGGATAGCAGGTGCCCACACGCCATTTCCATGTTGCATCGTGCTAAAGCGTTCGCGCGGTTCCATATTGTAAATGGCATACGATACGATTGTCCAGTTGACAAGATCGCGCGAATGTAAAATTGGCAAACCCGGATCGTTGGCAAACGACGAAGCCACCATATAATAATCCTTTCCCACCCGGCATACATCCGGATCGGAATAATCGGCATAAATAACCGGATTTTTATACTTTCCGTTTCCTAAATCCGAAACCCAAACCTGCGACACATAAGGTTTCGCACTCTCTTGCAGAAGCGATACAAATTCGGTTATTTTCAATTCTTTTACGCCTTCCACAAACAATTCAGCAACCTTACGTGCTCCCTTTTCGTTAAAATGAGTATTATCATCCAGCCCTTTAGGATAGGCTGCACTTTGACCAACAGCTAATTTATGGAATAATTGCTTTGAGTTTTTTTCGCCCTCAGCCGACAACCACTCAGTTGTTTTTTGTTGCAAATCTACCATCGGCACTTTTTTGTCTTTAGCCACCCGACGAAGTATTTCAGGATACACCCCATGCGTATCGATTAATTTACCCGCTACAAATTTGCGACGGGCCACCGAAGTACAAAGAATCGGATTTGCGCCTTTTGCTTTCACTTCGTCAACGTATTTCTCCAGATTGGCCTTATATTCTTCGGCCGTAGTACGTGCCGATTTAGTCAACGAACTATCATTATGTCCAAATTGAATAATTACATAATCCCCTTTCTGAATTTCGGACATAATTTTTTCCCACAAACCTTCAGCGCGAAATGATTTTGTGCTGCGGCCATTTCGAGCAAAGTTTTTCACGATTACTTCATCGCTCATCAATTCAGGCAAAAATTGTCCCCAACCTCTTTCCAGATTCAGCTCCTGTGTAATAACTCCACTAAGTGAATCGGTAATATTTCGATAATAAGGCTTATCAGCCATAGTAGAATCGCCTGCCATGAAAACATGTACCGGCCGACTCTTTGCCGAAACAAAAACAACAACAACTAAAACTGCTGCCAGAAATTTCAAAATGTGTTTCATTTTATGTGTATTTTATTGAATATATATCTGATTAGGTGACGTAAAAACGTAGAGTATTGTAACGTTAAATGTAATATAAACAAAACATTTCAGATATGTAAACTTTGAAAAAAAATAAGCAGCCCGAAACAACTTTTCAGACTGCTTATTTCAAACGTTTATCAAATTAGTCTTCTGTTCTGAAAATTTTTGTCGAGTTCACTGTACCATCAGTGTAAACCGTACGAACGATAACAAAGCCGGTATAGCCTTTTAAAGTACTCATTTTTTTGCCATCAACCGAAGTAAAACTTTGCGAAAGCACTACTTTGCCTGCATTTACATCCTTCAAGCCAGTAGCTGTGTATGAAATTGCGTTTGATGCAGCACCTAGTCCACCCATTTCGTTGGCTGCACGAACGGTGAATACACTTCCGTTAGTTGTATTTTGAGGTACTGAATAACTATTTGCTGTTACAAATTTCACAAATACATTATCTTTAAATACAGCCCAACAAAGTACATAATCATTATTTGCCCAGCTAATTTCACTTCCATTCACCGAAATAACCGGCGCTGCAGCCTGATCGGTGTACAATTGTGGTTGCCATGCATCTACACCTCCTAAAATATTATCCACAGTATAATTGGCGACATCTTGAGCTGAAAGATATGGGTTTACTGCTGTAGTTACACCACTGTAGGTAAAACTCTTTTTACGCCCACTTACATCAATTGCTGTACCGGCAGGAGTTGTACTATTGTATTCAGCAAACAAACCGGGAACTACTCCCATTTCTGTCCACCCTAATGCAGTAGGTTTAACAGCCATTTTCGTATTGATGTATACAGAACGTGGCGAATTTTGCCATGGTCTACCTAAGTTATAATTACCATCTGTACTGGCATATCCGTCAATTGTACAATCAAGGAACACATACCCCCAACTCGACGCTGTTGCAGGTGCAGTAATGCAGTTGCCACTTCTATCTTCTAGATATAGTAAACATTCGTTAAACACCACATCGCCACCACCACACAGGAAGTCAACTGTTCCGTGTAAAGCACTGTTTTCGAAATACAAACGGCCATTTCCTGAATAATAGGTATCCTGATTACTCTGTACATTTACATTTTTGTAGATATTACGTGTACCATAGTCCTGTAAAGCCACACAACGTCCAATTGATGCAAAAGCTCCATTAGCACCACTTCTGAAATCCTTATTGCGAAGTGTAAGGTCCTGCATATAAATATTATTTGCGGTATTTGTAAAGTTGATTGTAGCTGTAGTGCTTATACCTTCAGTTGTGTTTTTATTGTATAATATAACATTGTTTGTACTCTGACCGACATACGACACATTGGCCAGCGTCAATGATGTTTTTTGATTCGCATCGCCGGTGCTGGCACCAATGTTATATTCTCCGTTAGGGAAGAAAATGTAAAAGCGTTTACCCGACGACGACGCAGCTGTAGCTGCATCAATAGCAGCTTTAAAATCACCATCAACACCAACCACAAAATCAAAACTACGTTTAGTAACAACCGGACGTGTCATCGTTGTAAAACCAAAACTAACTGCCGATGTTAACGTATTACCACCCATATCAGAAACCGTATTTGCCGGCAGTGTAAACGTATATGCTGTATTGTACTCAAGACCGGTATATGAGAATGTAAGCGTTTTTCCAGCCAATACCGGAGTCAATGTTTTAGAGCCAACAGTGGCGGTTGTTCCGTTTGCAAGTTGTACTTTCTCGTCGAATGTTAGTACAATTTTACCTGTAGCGGATGCACCGGTTCCGCTTGCTGCCGGAACTGAAGATACCAATACAGGAGCAACTCCATCATTAACAAAAGCTGTGGTTCCGTACACATAAATTGTTGACAAAGCAGTTCCATCATTATTTAATGCTTCAGCACCCAACAACGAAGAAGTGTAATCCGGAATCCAACGAATGTAAACAGTAGCAGCATTGTTAGCCGCAGCAGGTAAAGTAAGTGTTTTATCGAACCAAACCTTTGTGTTTTTAATGCCAATGGTATCCAGCAATGTAAAATCAGTACCATTGGTAGAATATTCAACTCGCTGAACTGAATAGCCATTGTAATTCAACAGCATGGCCGAACGAACTGACATATCTTTATAATTAGCAGCATTGAAGCTAATCTGATAATAATATTTATCGGCCAAAGGCTTCCAGTTTACAGCCCCCGGACGGCCTTCGTAACCACCTGCAGCCACTTGCGATTTGTCGAGCCAGCTACTTACAGTACCATCCGCTTTTCGGATATTCAGAGCAGCCGTTTCATTATCAGTCGACGAATAAAAATCGGCTACACGTCCACTACCACCTGCTTTATAAAAATCCCATCCTACCACGTAGTCCGAAGCACTGTAGGAAGCAGTAATTTCTTTGTTCGCATCCATTGTAGT
>JBLIZK010000016.1:0-4631 GCA_048859825.1 Paludibacter sp. | reverse complement strand
CAATTCTCCAACGGTTTACTATTCAGGTCAATTGCTTGACGGAGTTTTTACCAACGACCGTGTATATAATCTTACACTTTACAATACTTCAGGATATTCTCCTGCTTCCGATTTTCTGGTAGGTAATAATCTTACAGTCGGACGAAGTTCCGTTCTGACAATAAATCCGGGTAGATTGTTTACTGTGTCCGGATCTGTTACAAACTATAATGGTGTTGATGGAATTGTCATTAAAGCATCCTCTTCAAATGCAAACGGGTCATTTATCTTTCATAACGAAGCAAACAACCCGCTGAATGCTACAGTGGAAATGTATACAAAAGCCTATTACGACGCAAACGGGCCTGCGGGTTACAAATATAAATGGCAATACTTCGGTATACCGCTACGCACTATAGTCGCCGATCCAACCTTTGCTGGTTCATATGTACGCAAATACAACGAAGTTGGCCAGACTTATTCAGATTGTTGGGTAAGTTTAAACAATGCGTCTGTACTAACTTCGCTTACCGGCTACGAAATAACCCAAAAATTACCTAAAACAATCTCTTTCAGTGGAGTTCTTGAAAACAGAGATTTTAATCAGACTTTATCATATACATCCAATTCATATTTCCCGGGTCAACATGTTATTTCAAACCCTTATGCTGCGGCAATTAATATATCACAGATTGGGTTTTCGAATATGGAGCAGTCGGTATGCATTTACAATACCGGTGGCAATGCCGATTGGCAGCAAAACTACGGTACATCCGGAAATAGCCCCGGACAATATGTTGTAGTACCTGTTAATCAGGCTGGTGTGAGTGGACTTCCGGACCAAATTCCTTCCATGCAGGGATTTATGGTTTCAGCTTATACCGGAGGAGGTACAATAAATATACCTTACAATTCTACAGCCACTAAAAATACGCAAATTCAACGTGTCCGAAATAAAAATGCTGTAGCAGACAATCAGTCGGTAACTATTATAGATGTAAAAGGAACATATTTTAGCGACAGAATGTGGATATTTACTAATCCAAAATGTTCACATAGATTCGATAACGGGTATGATGGTGCTAAATTCATAGGAACATCCGAAAACCCACAATTGTATGCGGAAGAGGTTGATGGAAACTATCAGGTAAATACTGTGGATGATATAGATAGTACACGTTTAAGTTTCCATTCAGGCAAAGACAGCACATACACATTGACATTCACACATCAGAACCAGTCAACAGGTTTTTCAGAACTGTACTTAACCGATAGTGTAACAGGTCAAACCATTGATATATCACAAAATGGTTCAAGTTATGTGTTTAAAGCAATACCGGGTACTGTTATGCACAAACGGTTTCAAATTAGCACACTAGGAGTAATTAGTTCAATTCAAAACGAAAGAAATTCCGGAATATCTATCTATTCAGAGAACAACAAAATTCACATCCTGAACAAAACAACCGAAGCCGGTGAAATTTTTCTTTACGATAACTCCGGGAAACAAGTTGGTAATTATTTATTTAATACAAATAGTACTACAAGCATTACTCCCGGATTAAAAGCGGGCATTTATACTTTAAAAGCGAGTTGTTCAAAATTGTCAATTGTAAAAAATATTATAATTAAGGATTAAATAAAGGTAAAAAAGAACGCATAGCTATAACCAAAAACCACGATAGACGTGAATAAAAACAAGAACAATTTAATAATATTTATAATAATAGGTGTTTACCTGCTTTCATTTGGAATATATTTTACTTCTTTGTTAATTTCCGAATCTGTGATTAATAATGTATTTGACAAATCTTTATTAAATAATCAAAATTCACAGACAGAATTTTACATTAATAGTTCAAACAGTTTCAAAAATAACAGATATCCCAAATCCAATTATCAATCTCATAATCATCAAACACAAGACGTTTGGTATTATAGTTCTGGAATCGGAACTCTAAATGCGCCAATACATGAACCCTCACAATCAACCCCATTTTATTCAGGACAATCAACCATTGATTATAAGAAAACAAACAGGCAAAACGAACAAATAGCATCCAACTCTTTCCAAAACATTTCTTATAGTCAGTTTTCTCAATTACTTAAATTAACAGGAAGCTCAAACGAATCAAATGCAAATGAAGCTAGTAGTAGCGCACAAACGCAGGAATCCGAACCGTTTTCTTCTGTAGCTTTGCAAGAAAATCAGAGTTCAGGTATTGGTCCAGGAGGTGATCCGGAAGAACCCGCAGTGCCCATTGGAGATGATTTTTCAGCCTTATTTTTATTGGCTACTGCGTATGCTGTATGGATAGCTTTAAAGCCAAGGCTAAGATAGTCTGACTACAGATATCCAATTTAATTATTTGTAATCATCGAGATTAAAAAAACACTCTTTTTACTAAAACGATATTTTCTATCGAAAATTCCACCGTTTACATCAAAAAATCTACATTGTTTTTTTGAAATAGTTGTATCTTAGTGCCATTAAATTTTAATAATAAGCTAAATTACAATTCGATATAAATGACAAAAAAGATTTTACTTGTACTGACAACAGCTCTGTGTGGCGCAAGTTTGTGGGCTGCACCTTTTCGTACCGACTCATTGTATTCAAAATGGGTGATTGACTCACGCATGGGCGACTTCCGAAACAAAAATTCAACCGAGGGTTTTAAAACACCTACAAATGAAGCTCATACTATCTGGGATTATGTAACCGGACTGGTAGCCAAATCAATACTGATGGCACATGAACAGTATAGCCACAAACCATGGAGTCCATATTATCTTACCGGTGTACAATATTTTGCCGATAATACAGCCATGACACTGGGCGAAAGCAATATTGACGACCTGAATGCAGGTAAAATTTTCTTTGAACTGTACCGTGCCGCTTTGGCTCAGGGCGATATGACCAAGGCTGCCACTTACAAAGCAAATGCTACACTTTGTAGGAATAAACTTAAAAATGAACATACGCGCATAGGTGGCACATTACCGGGCAAAGGCGGTTTTTGGCACAAGAAGCAGTACGTAAATCAAATGTGGCTCGACGGGCTTTATATGGGTCCTGCACTTTATGCCGAGTGGCAGGGTAATTTCGGTTCCGAATTGGGGGAAGCCGATAACACAGCATCGTGGAACGATATTGCCTTGCAATTCGATACCATTTTTCATTATACATGGGATGCTCAGAAAAAGCTGAACTATCATGCCTGGGCTGCCGAGCCACTCAACTCAGCTTCATCGTATTGGGCAAACGCCACTACAGGCCGTTCGGCTGAATTCTGGGGACGTGGAATGGGTTGGTTTTTTGCTGCTCTGGTCGACGTTTTGCAATATATGCCGGCCAATCATCCGGCTCGTGCACGTTTGGTGAACTATACCAACCTGGTGGCCGACGGTTTAAAAGCCCGTCAGGATGCTGCCAGTGGCTGCTGGTATCAGCTTTTACAGTACAATAGCAGCATGAAAGGTACGACTTGCAATGTTAGTAATTATCTGGAAGCATCGGCTTCGAGCATGTTTACATACGCTTATTATAAAGGTATTCGACTTGGAGTTTTAGACAAAGCAGTTTATAAGCCTGTAGCCGATAAAGCCTACCGGGGTTTAATTGATAAATTTGTTGTAGAAGAGGGTAATGGAAAAATTAAAATAATTGCCAGTTGCGAGTCGGCCGGCTTAAGTGGCTCACGCAAGGGCGATGCCAATTATTACCTTTGCGGTAGCGATGTAGGTATCAATAACAATACCGAAGGAAAGGCGTTGGGTCCGTTTATTATGGCAAGTCTGGAATACGAAAAAGCAAATAAAACTTCGACTCAAAAGTCGGAGCTTAAAAAAAAACGCAAATACAAATCGTCCAAACGGCGCAAAACATCCAAATAAGCGCTGAAGCCAACCTGATACATTCGGTGCAGATTTTTAACTGCAGCGGACAACAAATATATGCCCGGTCAGGATTATCCATCAATACGATGGAGATGCCTGCCGGGCTTTTTCATGGAGGTATTTACCTGTTTAGGGTCAACAATACCGAAACAATCAAGCAAATAATTTGGAGTAAACAGATTTAGTTGCCGGTTCTTATTTAATCCAGATGCTTTTTTTCGGCGGATTGCCGTACGACTCAAACATATCACCATTTTCGCGTAATACCGCGGTTAATTCAGCCACTGTAAAGTCGTAACCATCGGCTAATGCCAATTCCACAAATGCTTCTTTCGATAATGCATTGTCGTATTTGATACGATATTCTTTGTCGCTACCCCCTTTTTCCAACAATTCTTCTACACTTTGTTTTGACATAATTTTCTGTTTTTTTATTGAGTTATTAATCACATTTATTCTTAATATTGGGGCAGCTTTGAACTGCACTCAGGTCGGTGTTGCCCAGCAACATACGTACTACTGCATTATCAAAACCTGCAGCCAGTTCCGATTCGGCATCAATCAGCGGACGACGGATTAGCAAAGGCTCTTCCAGCATTGCTTCAATGGCGGTGTCCTCGTCAAAATCCGATGGCTCAATTTCGCCACTTTTAATGCGCGGTGCCGATGGGTTGAACCATTCGTTTACATCTGTATCTCCAAAAAAAGGCCGCAGTGTTTCAGGAGTCCAGGGCTCAGTCAGCAATGAGTGG
>JBLIZK010000015.1:0-3077 GCA_048859825.1 Paludibacter sp. | reverse complement strand
GCCATTAAAATAAAATCAGGCAGAATGTTGTTAGCGCATGGTTTTATGCGCAAAGTATTTGAAATCTTTGAATCGTATCAAACATCTATCGATATGATTACGACATCAGAAGTTGGTGTATCAATAACTATTGACAATACAAAACGCCTTGATGAGATTGTAAACAACCTGAAGAAATTAGGTACAGTAACCATTGACAGCAACATGGTAATAATCTGCGTTGTAGGCGATTTACCAGCTGAAAACGTAGGCTTCCAGGCCAAAGCGGTAGCTGCAATGAAAGACATACCGGTTCGTATGATTTCGTATGGCGGTAGCAACTATAATATCTCATTCCTAATAAAAGCTGAAGATAAAAAACGTGCCTTAATAGCCTTAAGCGAAGGTCTTTTTAATTAATCAGCTACAAACTGGTTTTAAGATTTTTAAAGTTATAAGGTTAATCAGAAATACGTTAACCTTGTAACTTTTTACATTTTCAACAATTAAAACATATGACAAAAGCAAATTATCCGGTAAATAGATTCAGGGAGCTGGAAACTCCGTTTTATTATTACGATTTAGAGGTACTGCGTAGAACCCTGGCCGAAATCAACGCCAACACAAGTGAAAACTTTGAAGTACATTATGCCATGAAAGCAAATGTAAACAGCAGCGTTTTAGCTTGTATAAAAGAGGCAGGACTTGGAGCCGACTGTGTGAGTGGCGGTGAAGTTCAGGCAGCTCTGAATGCAGGTATTCCGGCCTCAAAGGTAGTTTTTGCCGGTGTAGGAAAAGCCGACTGGGAAATCAATCTGGGATTAGAAAACGACATTTTCTGCTTTAATGTAGAGTCGATTCCTGAATTAGAAGTAATTGATGAGCTGGCAGCTGCAAAAGGAAAAACAGCACAAGTGGCACTGCGTATCAATCCAAATGTTAGTGCACATACGCATCATTACATCACTACCGGATTGAACGAAAATAAATTTGGAATTAACCTTGAGGACCTCGATAAAGTAACCGACCTTGTACTTACATTGAAAAATGTAAAACTAATCGGTATCCATTTCCATATTGGTTCTCAAATTACCGACTTGAGTTCGTTTCAGGATTTAAGTGTACGCGTAAACGAAATTCAGGAACATTTTGAAAAACGCAATATTGCGCTTTCCGTAATTAACGTCGGAGGTGGACTTGGCATAAACTACGAACACCCTAATCATTTCCCTATCCCCGATTTTGCAGCGTATTTTAAGATTTTCCGCGAACATCTGAGCTTGCGCGAAGGCCAAAGTCTGCATTTTGAGCTGGGGCGTGCAGTTGTTGGGCAATGCGGTAGCCTTATATCAAAAGTACTTTATGTAAAAGAAGGTACAACTAAAAAATTTGCGATACTCGATGCCGGTTTTACCGAACTAATTCGTCCGGCTTTGTATCAGGCTTATCATCGTATTGAAAACCTGAGCTCAGATGCACCTGAAGAAGTTTACGATGTGGTAGGACCTATCTGCGAATCGTCTGATGCTTTTGCGAAAGGTTATAGCATGAACGGCACTTCACGAGGCGATATCATCGCGTTACGTTCAGCCGGAGCATATGGCGAAATTATGGCTTCGCAATATAATTTGCGTAAATTGCCAAAGGCATACACTTCGGATGAATTGAAATAACAATTTCCAAACACATTTTTGAAAAGTTGTTTTGCATATAGGCAAAACAACTTTTTTTGTGCTATTTACATTTATTATTTACATAAAAAACCCTTTTCAGAAGCCTGAAAAGGGTTTTTTATAAAGTACACTTACATTGATCAAAGTGTTTTCTTCACTTCTGTCTCTTCGTAACTTTCTATCATATCGCCTACGCGGATATCGTTATAATTTTTAATATTCAATCCACACTCGTAATTGGTACCCACTTCTTTTACATCTTCTTTGAAGCGTTTCAATGAATCCAGTTCACCGGTAAACACCACAATTCCGTCTCGAATAATGCGTACCTTGTTGTTTCGTTTAACCTTACCTTCGCGTACCAAACATCCGGCAATTGTACCCACCTTCGTAATTTTAAACACCTCGAGAATTTCAATGGTAGCAGTAATCTCCTCCTTAATTTCAGGCGAAAGCATACCTTCCATCGCAGCTTTAATCTCTTCAATAGCATCGTAAATGATGGAGTACAAACGGATATCGATTTCCTCTTTCTCAGCCAGTTTACGAGCTGTAGATGTAGGACGAACCTGGAATCCGCATATAATAGCATTCGAGGCAGCAGCAAGCAAAATATCCGAATCGGAAATAGCCCCCACAGCCTTGTGAATAACATTTACCTGAATGTTTTCGGTTGAAAGTTTCAACAATGAGTCTGCCAATGCTTCTACAGAACCATCCACGTCACCCTTCACAATGATATTGAGTTCTTTGAAATCGCCCAATGCAATACGACGACCAAGTTCATCAAGTGTAAAGTGTTTTTTGGTACGTAAACTCTGTTCGCGTTGAAGTTGCTCACGCTTGTTGGCAATCTCACGCGCTTCCTGCTCGCTGGCCATAACGTTGAAATTATCACCCGCCTGTGGCGCACCATTTAACCCCAGAATAAGCACAGGTTCAGCCGGACCAGCTTGTTTAATACGCTGATTACGCTCATTGAACATTGCTTTTACCTTACCAAAATGAGTTCCGGCTAACACCACATCACCCTGATTCAACGTACCGTTTTGAATTAAAACGGTAGAAATATAGCCACGTCCCTTATCAAGTTCCGATTCAATAACCGAACCAATGGCACGTTTATTCGGATTTGCTTTGAGTTCCAGAATTTCAGCTTCGAGCAATACTTTTTCCAATAACTCGTCAACACCTTTACCAAATTTGGCTGATATATCCTGCGATTGATATTTTCCACCCCAGTCTTCTACAAGATAATTCATACCGGCAAGTGTTTCCTTTATTTTTTCAGGGTTTGCTCCGGGCTTATCCACTTTGTTGATTGCAAATATCATTGGTACATTAGCTGCCGAGGCGTGATTAATAGCCTCAATAGTCTGTGGCATCACATTATCGTCGGCTGCGACAATAATAATTGCAATATCT
>JBLIZK010000014.1:0-2102 GCA_048859825.1 Paludibacter sp. | reverse complement strand
TTATTAACAGCCCCCTAATCCCCCAAAGGGGGACTTAAGATAATAGTGATTAAACTTTTTTCAAACAAAAAATGACACATACAGAATCTAAGACTTTTAATTCTCAAAACCCCCTAAGGGGGGCAGGGGGGCTTGGTCTCGAACAAGTTATAGCATCCATACGCAATGTACCTGATTTTCCAAAACCGGGTATACTTTTCAAAGACATTACCACTGCCCTGAAAGATGCGGAAGTACTGCATTACATTGCAGATGAATTATATGAATATTATAAAGACAAAGGAATCACCAAGGTAGTGGGCGTGGAAAGCCGCGGTTTTGTATTAGGCAGTATTCTGGCATATAAGTTAGGAGCCGGCTTTGTATTATTACGTAAACCGGGAAAGTTACCGTCCGAAACTTTCAAAGTAAATTACGATTTGGAGTACGGTTCGGATTCACTTGAAATACACAGGGATGCGATTGATGAGAATGATGTGGTTTTACTACACGATGATTTATTAGCTACAGGAGGAAGTGCCGGGGCAGCATTAAAATTACTGACTGAATTTGCACACAGTGCTGTGTATGTAAGTTTTTTAATTGAACTTGAATTCCTTAACGGCCGCCCAAAACTGAATGGCGCTAAAGACATACATGCACTGATAAAGTTCTGATTAAATGGAAAAACTGACACTCGTAAAAGTAGGCGGAAAAATTGTGGAAGAACCCGCAACTCTTCAGCAATTGCTGGCCGATTTTTCAAAAATAGAAGGAAATAAAGTTTTGGTACACGGTGGTGGACGCTCAGCGACGGCTATTGCCGCTAAACTAGGCATCGAAAACCAAATGGTAAATGGCCGACGTGTAACCGATGAGGAAACTCTGAAAGTTGTTACAATGGTATATGGTGGTTTGGTAAACAAACAAATTGTAGCCGGATTACAAGCCATGGGTGTAAACGCTCTTGGGCTAACCGGAGCAGACCTGAATTATATGCGTTCGGATAAACGCCCTGTAAAAGAGGTGGATTATGGTTTTGTAGGCGATGTAAAAGAAGTAAATGCTGACATTCTTGCCGACCTGATTGCCCGTGGCGTTGTACCCGTGCTTGCACCACTTACTCACGATGCAAAAGGCAACATGCTCAATACTAATGCCGATACAATAGCTGGAGAAGCAGCCAAAGCGCTGGCTACACACTTTGAGGTGACTCTGATGTATTGTTTTGAGAAAAAAGGTGTTTTGCTAAGTGAAACCGACGACGATAGCGTAATTGATGTAATTACACCGCAACTGTTTGAGAAATATGTAAATGAAGGAATTATTTCGGGCGGTATGATACCGAAACTGGAGAATGCCTTTGAAGCAATAAATGCAGGAGTGAAACAAGTAGTTATAACCAGAGCTGATTTTATACATACCGATGCGGGTACAAAGATTCAGAAATAAATAAAACCTGACGATTTCGATATGATAAAACAATACTTTTTTTCAATATTTCTCTTTCTGATTATAATTACTAATAATAGCTTTTCTCAGGACATAACAGCTCTTGACACGGCAAACCTAACTCAACGCGAAGACATTGCTAAGAGTTTAAAAAAAAGGAACAAAGCTTACAATAAAGAATTAAACTCTATCTATAATTCGGGTGAATTGGGTTACGTAAAGCCCATTTACAATGAAATAAATAAAGATTTCAACGACGATATATTAAAAGGAGATTATATATTCTATAAAGGATTTGACTCAATTATTAACGACACTCATGTGAAGTTGACCAATGCAAATCCTGGTTTGCAAAAAGAGTGTATGTATTTTGTATCGCGAGATATTACTTTAAATGCCATGAGCACAGTTTACAATACATTTGTAATTAATATTGGCTCCTTCTACTTTTTGAATAACCGCGATGAATTTGCTGCCCTGATCGCCCATGAACAAGCTCATAACTATTTAAAGCACCAAATAACTTCGCTTAAAAATGCCTGCAAAACAGATAAAAACATTGCGAAAACATCGGTCGACAACATAAAAAAAAGTCGATATGGGAGAGGTACGAAGGCAATTGAACAGATCAAATCTTTGTTATACAGCAGAGGTAAAATCAACCGTCAACA
>JBLIZK010000013.1:0-5013 GCA_048859825.1 Paludibacter sp. | reverse complement strand
CGTTATGGCAGCAATGCTGACCGCGAAACTTGTTGTATGCACCCATTATTGACCAAGCCTTACCTTCTTCGATAGCAGCTTTAAAGGCTGGAAGATAAATTTCGTACAATGCCCGATCGCTTAATTGTACATCAATATGTCCGCGCCACATTTCCTGATTGTTGAGGGCGAAGTGTTTTACACAGGTGGCCACCCCGTTTGTTTGTACCCCATGAATATATGGCACAGCCATTTTTGAGGCCAATAATGGGTCTTCGCCCATATATTCGAAGTTTCGTCCGTTGAGTGGCGTGCGATAGATATTCACTCCCGGACCGAGCAGAATATCTTTTTGACGGTAACGGGCTTCCTCGCCAACAGCCACGCCATATTCATAAGCCAGCTTTGGATTAAAGGTAGCTGCCAGGCATGTTAAGGCGGGAAATGCCGTGCATGAGTCGTTGGTCCATTTGGCCGCATTCCATGTATTCCATTCAATTTCCTCGCGAACACCATGAGGGCCATCACTCATCATTATTTGCGGAATGCCCAAACGGGGAACTCCCGGCGACGAAAATTTAGATTGTGCATGGCACATGGCTACTTTTTCGTCGAAAGTCATGCGCGAAAGTGCATCTTCTACCCTTTTTTCGATGGGTTGATTGTTGTCGAGATAGCTTGGTTTCATTGATTTTTGAGCGTGCAGTGTACTGATACTGATTACTGCAACAAGTAATAATTTAATTTTATGCATGGAAATTCTATTTTAGCTTACTGATTTTAATTAAATACACATCGTTTTCTCTGATGTCAAGTTGTTTTGTATATGCTTGTTGGTTTTTAATTTTAATGGCTTCGGTATATACAGCTTTGTCGCCACTAACAGCTTTGAGTTCGGCCACTTGCTGTTTGGTAAGGTTGGCTGGCTTTTTCATATCCAGGTAAGCTGTATATACATCGTTGGAACGATAACCGGTTTTATAAACAGTAACTGTATACTTTCCTTTCAACAAACCTTTGATGTCAATTTGCAGCTTTCCTTTATCTTTGGCTGGTAAATCGCGGATATAATATACCTGATTATTAACCGAATCACCAGGATGTGTATTCGAAAAATCCCATGCCAGAATCTGAACATTACCTTCATTGTCTTTGCAAATCCACGAATTAGCATCGGAGTTTTCGAGTTCGGTATCGCCTAATTGATTCATGTATTTGTAAGCAAAATAGGCCGGCTTAGCAATTCCTTGCGTGTTGAGTAAGCCAAAGCCTCCGTGAAATGGAGTGAAGCGTACACCGGATTCCTCAAAAATGTCAGTAAATACCCAATACGACATGGAATTGGCTGCTGTTCCCACTTGTTTTATTTTTTGTAATATATAAGCTGCCTGATGGTACGAATCGTGCATCGGATCGGCCGGTGTATAGGATGAACTCCATTCTGTATAATGCAGTTCAAGATTTGGAAAGGCCGATTCGCTAATTTGTTTGCGCGAATTAATAACATCGCCGCTTACACTCATTTCTTCTTTGTTAAGGACAGTACCTGAATTGCCAAATTCGTCGAGAAAACCCTGTTTTACTCCATACGAGTGTGTACTTATAAAGTCAATAGCTATGTTGTTTTTTTTGCAATAATCCAGCGTTTCAGGCACCCAGGCAGCACCAGCTGTAGCCGGACCACCTACTTTGTAATCCGGATTCACACTTTTTACGGCAGCAGCCGTGTGTTTATAAAGTTGAAAGTATTCGTCCTGTGTACCCGACCAAAAACCGGGTGAGAGATTAGGTTCGTTCCATACTTCGAAGTACCAGGTTTTTACTTCATCGGCACCATAGCGGTCGGTAAAGTGTTGTGCGAGGTTACGTATCAGTCCTTCCCACTTGTTATAGTCGCGGGGAGGAGTAACATTGCCACGCCACCAAAAAATATGTTTTTTGCCACTGGCCAATGCCTCGGGCATAAATCCGAGTTCCACAAATGGTTTAATATGAATGCTTAACAAATAATCAAATAATACATCAATGTACTGATAGTTATATTGCGGATTTCCGTCTTTGTCTTCGCGGTATACTCCCATATCGTCGGTGAGTAAGCCATGAAAACGGATATACTTAAAATTACAATCCTTTTGAACAGATGCTAGCTGTTGTTGCCAATCGGCACGTAACCCTTCGTTGGCCCGCCCGGCACCAATACATTCGTTAAACATAGTGTTTGTTTTAGCTTTCACTTTAGCAAGGTCGGCAGTGAGTGTTCGTTGTTGTGCAAAAGGGGCGGTAGTAATCAATGCTGCAAAAATAGCAATCAGTGTTTTTCTCATCGTTTTTATTACTTGTAGATTTAATTAACTGAAAAGGTAATGCCTTCGACAGCTGTGTTTAATATGTAGTTATTACCTTTTTTTGAAAGTTTCAAAGTTAGCAATTTATTGTTGGTTGGCAAACAAAAATAGCCTGTTGCCTCACTTGTCTTACCATATGTCCGGATGGAAATTTTATTCCAGTTTATTTTATCAGTGCTTTGAGCCAGTGATGTATGCGGTATTGCAGCGCCCTCGCGTATCAAAATAATTGCCGGAATTAAATTGGTTTCTATTACATTCCAGCCTTTATCATATGTTTTCCCCGTTTGATAATCAATCCATCGTCCTCCGGGTAAATAAACCGACCTGCTATTCCCATTTTCAAACAGAGGTGCAACCATCATGTCTTGTCCGAAAAGATATTGGTCTTCCACTTGCCATGCTCCCGGATCGTCAGGGAATTCAATGCAAAGTGCCCGCACCATAGGTAAGCCATTTTCGGTGCAGTGTTTGGCCTGTGCATACACATATGGCATAAGCTTGTATTTCATTTCAGCAGCAGTGCGGAATGCCTGCACAAAAGAAGGATTGTAGAGCCATGGTTCCTTTGGGGGTGCTCCGTGCGCCCGGCTATGTGAGGTAAGGAATCCAAACGGAAGCCAGCGACGATAAAGCTCTTCGGGTGTGCTTTGTACAAATCCACCAATGTCGTGACTCCAAAAAGAAAATCCTGAAAGCCCATACGACAAGCCTCCACGTAATGTGCTTTGCATAGCCATATCGGTGTTGGCTGCATCGCCTCCCCAGTGTAGTGGATAGCGTTGCGAACCTGCCCAGGCACTTCGAGCCCATATAATTTTTTCGTGATTGGTTTGTTCTGTAATATCAGCTACAGCTTTGTTGTAACGCAAGGGATATAAATTGTGTTCGTACAAGCCTCCTTTGCCCGATGCATAAAAACCGTTTAGTGGTGCAGCTTCGCCAAAATCCACTTTGATAGCACCAACTCCCATTTTTAGTAGTCCCCCAATTTTTTGTTGATACCATCTAACTGTTTCCGGGTTCGAAAAATCAAGTACAGCATCCTCATAAGGCATTCCGCCATTGGCATTTTTAATATGAAGGCCTTTCTCTAATATTTCATTAAAATATTTGTTTTTTGGAGTAAAATAAGTCAATTGCCAAAGTGAAATATGGAAACCATCCGATTTAAGATCGTTAATCATTTTCTGTGGATTGTTAAACCTGCTGGGCGCAAATTTATAATCGCACTGCCAATCGGTTTCGAACCACCCGGTATCAAAATGGATTACATCCGACGGGATTTTATTCTCACGTAGTTTTAAAGCCACTTCGTAGCCTTCTTTTTCAGAGAAATACGTGATTCGGCTCATCCATGTGCCGAACGACCACAATGGTGGCATGGGCGATTTGCCAGTTAGCTCAGTATATTCGTTCAGTATATTTTTTGGTGTTCCGAAAAACAAGAACATATCCAGTGTTTCATCGGCCATAAATAATTTGCATGCACCTACATAAGTGGCACCAAAATCGCAGGTTACAGGTGCCGAAGTATGCAAAAACATGCCATAGCCTCTGCTACTCATAAAAAAGGGAACAGGCTTATACATGTCGGCAGTTTCAGGCCCCTGAGGGTCGGTGACAAATAGGTTTAGTTTCTGCCCGACTTTATTAAGTGCTGTAAATGATTCGCCGCAACCCATTATTTTTTCACCCGGAGCAATTGAAAATACGGGATTTATACTTCGCGAATTATCGCTTCCTCTTTTTATGAAATTAAACGGAATAACTTTTACCTGAGTAGTGTCATTGTCCACCCAGCGGCGGGTAGCTGATAGTATTTTCCCCTGATTATCCTTTAAAACGATGCGAAATGGTGAATTTTCAATTTCTAAAGTGCCGTTTGTTCCTTTATACTGATGTCCATTGGCTAGTTTACTGTAAATCCACGAATTGTCTTTCCCCGGAGTTTTTACCAGCATAAGTTCTTCGCCTTCTTTCAACTCAACAGGCGAGGTAAACATCCGGATTCGTACGGTTGATGGAGAAATAAAATCGACACGAAATTTCAGTTTGGGATTGTTTTCATATTCGGTATTCGGAAAGTCGAGCATAGTCAAATCCTGTGGCAGAATGGTGTTGGTGTTAAAGGCCTGGCGGGTGTAGAGGTTTTTACGCTTCCACTCAATAGTACCAATACCGGTATTCAAATCGTACGAACTTAATTTATCCGGAAAGAAAAACAAATTTGTAAAGTCGTTGAAGTCCGTACTCATATCCTTCGACATATTCATGAGGTAAGTTGAGCCTCCATTGGTTTGTGTTTGTGCACAAATGCCGAAGGAAATAAAAATAAATGCGATAAAAGTGATTGTTATTTTCATATGATTTATATAGATGACTCCTTAAGGTATTTATCCATACAAAAGTATATTATATGCAGGCATTAAATGGGTATAAAAAAATGCTTATTTAGGTATTAAATGTATTAATTATCGGTTACGATATAAGGTCTATATTAAAAACATCTTCTACCTATTGGTTCGGTTTTTTTGATCTATTTTTGCTAAACACTCATTCTCGCTCTATTTATATTCTAAAAATTTTTGAAATGAAAAAACACATATTTACATTCCTCTGTCTTACAATTATTTTGCAGCAACCTTTTGCCGGCAATACTCAACGTACTGTGAGTTTTAATTCAGGG
>JBLIZK010000012.1:0-3095 GCA_048859825.1 Paludibacter sp. | reverse complement strand
ATATGAAGGATGGTAAAGTATTCAGAATAAATAAGCGCACCGGACATTTAACTGAATTCAGTAACGGAATAAAAAATGCCGACGGAATTACCGGCGATGGCAGTGATGGCTATTTTGTAAGCGGCGCCTGGCAGGGCGAAGTATTTCACATTGATGGCAGTGGTACAAAACGATTGTTGCTCGACTTAGGGAAAGACAAAAAGATTGCAGCCGATATCTGTTATATTCCTTCGAAACGTATGCTTATTATTCCAACATTACAGAAAACAGTAATGGCATTTCAATATAAATAAAGAGCTTTTGTTTTATATTCACACTCCTGCTCTGTCACCACTTTCTAATCTGGCAGAAGCGCTTTACAGCCTCGTATACCCATGCTTTACAGTGCACAAATAGTTAAATATTATTAAATATCTGATTATCTGTGAGATTCTGAATGCCCATTTCAGCGCATTGTTTAGGTTAAAACCTCTGCATAATTTCTATTTATTTGCCATAGTTATTATGCATACAAAAGGAATAATTATTACAAATTTAAGCAGAAAATCAGATATTATTATTTTCGGACATTTAAAAAAGACCTTAAAACCCTATTCGCCTTAATAAAATTCAGCCTACGATTCGGTCAATTCGCACGACAAAGAATTCTTTTGCTGTCATATATATTACAATCATTGTAATATACACAACTACACTTTAACTGTCTGATATAAAAATAGATACATATTGCACAAGGTGTTTGAATAACTATATTTGCGAAGATTTTCGATGAAATGAATTCTGTTAAACACAATATTCCCTCATAAAACGTACTGCCATATGAAATCACTTCCATTTCGCTGGTTTGTTTTGCTTGCAATATTGCTTCAGATCAACCTATACTTAAATGCTGCGACAGAAAAAAATGTACAGGCAAAAACTACTGATTCCGACCCTATCAGGTACATAAAATTTTCGACTAATGTAAGTGCCACTACTCCCACTATTGAACTGCGTGAGATAATGGTATATGCTAATGGCGAAAATGTGGCATTTTCTAAATCGGTGAATGCCGATAGTTACGGCTCCGATACGTATACATCGAAAGTTGTAGACGAGGATTGTACAACGGGTTGAACTTCGAACACTTATAGTTCGATAATTGGCGGTAGCGGAGTTGGTCCAACTTCAGCTAATCCACATTATATAATAGTGGATTTAGGTATGGTTTATAATATTGACCGACTGAAACTGGTATTAGCAAGTTTTCTGTATACTTTCGACTTTTTTGTTTCGCAGGATGCTACTAACTGGTCGCTTGTTGATAGCAAAACATCAACTAACGGAACATTTACGTATACGAGTTTACCCACTCAGAGTATACGTTACATTAAATATGCGTGTTACTACAGTTCAGACTGGGGTCAGGTGAATGTACAGGAAATACAGGCATTCAGCAATGAAGTGAATGTAGCATTAAACAAATCGGTGTATGCAAATAGCTATGAATATGGAGATGCAACAAGCAATGGGAAGTCGGCTGTTGATGGTAATGAAGGCACCCGATGGTCAAGTAATAGAAACGACCATATTGCCGAAGATGCTCCTGACTCCGCGGAAGTGAATGTTACGTTAGACTTAGGAAGTGAACAGGTAGTTGATAGTTTAGCATTAAGGTTTAATACCGGTACTGTATTTACGCTTTCAGCATCGGCCGATGGCACCAACTGGACTCAAATAGATCAACGACTCAACATCAACAATAGCTATTCATATGTATTACGAAATACAATAGCCATTTCACACCAGTTAAAATCGTATACAGAGTCATCAGCAAACTGTAGGGTTGAAATAAATTCAGACGGTGGTTTTGCTGTTACGGAGCGCGGTATGTGCTGGAGCACATCACCCCTGCCCACTATATCCGACAATAAAACCAGTGATGGTACAGGTACAGGAAGTTTTACAGCTGTACTATCCAATCTTGTACCCAATACCATTTATTATATCAGGGCCTATGCTACCAATTCTGCAGAAACCAAATATAGTAAAGAACAAACCATTTTATTTGGTTTGCAGGTACAAACCGATGTAATTACAGGAATTAATTCCAGCACGGCTACTTCGGGTGGCTATATTCAGGCAATGAATGGCATTGAAGTATTATCAAGAGGTGTTTGCTGGAATGATGCACCAATGCCAACTTTGTCAAACAGTTATATTACAAATGGTGCGGGTACGGGCGAATTTATCAGTAGTATCAGTGGTTTATCGGTAGGTACAAAATACTATGCCAGAGCATACGCTACTACAAGTTCAGGAACTTTTTACGGCGAGGAGTATCCGATCAGAAGTTTTCCTAAAAAATATTTGACAAATTACGACGGCTTTTTTCCTAATGAAACTTTTATAGAGTCCGGAACCTTCAATAATATGCCTTATTTCTACAGCATTAATGGCTATGAAATGTTTTATGATGGTTATTACTGGCAATTAGCAGGATGGATTACAAGCGAAGATAGCGGTAATCCGCCGCTAACCGGATGGTGGGATGGTACAATACTAACACTAATCGACAGTCAAACTCCTTCGGTAAGTTATGATAAGCTGACTGTGAAAGAATCATCGTTTAATAATGGTACTTTCAGGGAGCAAATAACCATAACACATGATAATGTAAACGATGAGAAATTTACCGGTATAAATTCCGAAGACTTTGTGGAGACCGGTAAGGCAATTGTTCGGAATTTACCTGCAGGCCTGACAGCCAAATTGGTTCGAAAAAGCAATCTGGAACTGGTGTTTTCGATTACCGGAAGTGCAACAGAGCATGCACCCGCCAACAACCTGAGCAATGTAAAAATAATGTTGCTACCCGCTGCATTTACCGATGGAAAGACAAAAGTAACTACGGGTAATTTACAACCGGTATCGCTCACTTATATTGACCCGACCAATATCTATGTTACTGACACTAAGAACAGTTCTGATTTTAGTTTTACATACGAAAACAATGTACTGCTCCAACCCAACAGTATACTAAGTATTGACAATAGTTCTGAAATTAATCAGTTAATTATTAATCCGGGAGCCCGATTAAATGTAAGTAATGGCGC
>JBLIZK010000011.1:0-13499 GCA_048859825.1 Paludibacter sp. | reverse complement strand
GAATAATACTGAATACGGGATATTAAGTCCTATGCAGTTAAACGGTAATGCTACAGGTTTAGATTTGTATTTCGAACGGTTATTAGCACCAGATAATACAAAAGGTTTCATTAATGATTCGTATTTCAATCAGTTAAAGTCAATTTACGATGTTAAATTTGTGATGGCTGCTATGTGGCTTATTTCCGCAGAATGTCTGAAAGTTAATGGTGTTTTTGAACCATTGTTTTATCATTATGGTGAGGATTCAAACTATGCTCAACGTGCTTTATATCATGGTTTTAAAATAGGGGTTGTGTACAAATCTGTTGGATATCACGACAGAGAAGACCGCTTAGTTTGTAAGAAGGAAAAAACTTTGTATAATGCATATATTCAGTTTCTTACATGCTCATTGGATGTAAATAAACCTTTTTTTACAACATTTTTATCTGCGTATAAAGAGTATTTAGCTTTTGTAATAAAGCATCTGTTCTCGAAAGCTACAATGATGGATGTGTTAAGGTATCATCCACTGTTCGATGTTCCTAAAATATATAAGTCAAGAATTAAGAATAAAGGAATTGCTGACTGGCATTAGTCAATACAAAAAGTAATTTGTTAACAGGATGATAAACATTGTACATTTTCAAACAGGAATAACATCAAGTGGCAGCTCTGTAAACAGGCTTCACAGGCTAATGCTGATGAACGAACTGAATTCTACAATTTTGTGTGCTACTTCGACTGATTCAGGTAAAGGAATCAGAGCATTTAGTGGATTAAAATTAAAGCTATATGCATTGAAAAATACTATTGAAAAATCGAAAATGAAATCTGTTAAAGTGAAAACCTTTAACAGAGCAAAGCATGGGTTTAAGTTTTCGAACTCTGAGGTGGTTAAAAATGCTGACGTAATTTATTTACACTGGACACAGGGTGGTTTGTTGAGTTTATCGGAATTAAAAAAAATATTTAAACTTGGAAAGCCCGTAGTTCTATCGTTCAGAGATTCGTGGTATATGACTGGTGGTTGCCATGTTCCGTTGGACTGTGATAAGTATTTTAATGGCTGTAACAATTGCCCATGTTTACGGGAAAGAGCTGATAATGACTTATCGTTCTTGCTTTATGAACATAAAATGAAACTCTATAATAACTTTAAAAATATATTCTTATTGGCTCCGAGTGAATGGATTAAACAGTCTATTCTACAAACAAAAATTCTGCAGAATAAGCCAATATATCAAATCGGAAATGCTCTGGATACCAATATTTATTCTCAACGTTCAAAAGAAAATATCCGATTAAAACTGGGGCTTAATATTGAAAAAAACTATCTTCTTTTTGGTTCTGTTTCGCCTACTAGTAATCTAAACAAGGGTTGGAATTATTTAGTGGATGCACTTAATATTTACAGTAAAAACTATTCTACCGATTTTGAATTACTGGTTTTTGGTTCGGAATATGAACCCGATTTTGAGAAAAACTTCAATTGCAAAGTGAATTTTCTTGGCAAGGTAGATAATGAGGAACGTCTGGCTGAGTTCTATTCGGCTTCAGATATATTTTTAACACCTTCATTATCAGAGTCGTTTGGAAATACCGTAATTGAGGCTGGTAGCTGTGGAGTTCCCGTAGTGGCATTCAAAATAGGAGGAATTAAAGACACTATTGACCATAAAAAAAACGGTTATTTAGCCCGCTTTAAAGATACAACTGATTTTGCTTTTGGTATATTTTATTGTTTGCAAAATAATCTGACAGGATATTTAAAAGAGGAGTTTAATCCGAATGTTATTATTCAGAAACACCTGGCTATGATTGCTGAAATCAGGTCAGTAAAAATATAAGTATATGATATTCAATATAGTTTCTAATATCGTTGATACATTATGTGAGAATATGTATAAGTATATATCCACATTTTTAATGTCCTTCCGAATGTTTTTCAGAGAAGTAAAGCATGGTCGGAATCTTCGTTTTTATGGATTCACAAAAATCAAGAAAAACAGTAGAGCATCAATTATTATTGGCGACAATTGTGTTTTTCGCTCCGGCCATACCTCAAATCTGATAGGAATAAACCGACCATGTATTTTATCTGCTTTCGAAGCTGGATCAGTACTTACAATTGGCAAAAATTGTGGTTTAAGTGGCACTGTAATAGGCTGTTTTTCTGAAATAACAATCGGAAACAATGTATTGTGCGGTGCAAATACACTTATCACGGATTCAGACTGGCATTTAGATAATAACAGAACCATTGGACCTTCACCAATACATATTGCTGATAATGTATGGCTGGGTGCAAATGTGACTGTATTAAAAGGAGTTAGTATAGGGGAGAACGTAATAATTGGTGCCGGTAGTGTAGTAACCAAAAGTATTCCCGATAATGTGATTGCAGCCGGAAATCCATGCAAAGTTTTACGTGAAATTGCTAAATAAATTTGAAATCAAAGTGTAATTGATGATAATAACTTTTTTTACATATGGTTCGTATCCTTACGGAATGGCAATGGCTAACCGTTTGCATTTGTACTGTAAGGCTTTACAGCACAAAGGAAACGATGTGTTAGTAATGGCGCCTGAACATCTGAATACTTCGAACAAGGTAGATGAAGGAGAATATGACGGGGTAAAGTATAAATATTTCAAAACGGGTAAAACTATTCATCCATTTATTGACTCCTGTTGGTTACTGTATGTATATGCATACCAGGCCTATGTTGCTGCTAAAAATGCAGATGTGATTTATGTTACAGGTGGGGGATATTTATGGCTTACTCTGGTTGCGAAAGCAGTTCACATGCAGGGGAAAAAAATTGTTTGCGAAATGAATGAGAATCCTTATTCAACTGAGTTAAACCGTTTCGAAACTCATTTACAGCGTTCTGTCAGTAGGTTTATATACAATTACTTGGCTACACCGAGAATTGATGGATATATTTCAATATCTGATAATCTTACTGCTTATATTAATAAATATGCACCAAAATCAACTGTAATACAGGTTCCGGTTTTGACTGATATTGAAAAAGTTAATCCTTCGTCGGTGTCAAAAATCTCAGGATTGTATATTTTACATGCAGGTGCACTAAGCGAATTAAAAGATGGAGTGAAGGCAATGATAAAAGCATTTATATTTGCATGCGGCGAACTTGATTTACCATTAAAATTTGTATTTACAAATAAAGTAGGAAATAAAAAACTTCTAAACTGGATATCAACACAAATCACAAGGCATAACTTGCAGGACCGAATAATTTTTACGGGTAAAGTCACATCAGATGAACTTGCCTCCTTAAGAAATAATGCATTGTTAAGTATTGTAAATAAGCCGGTTAACAATCAAAATGCTTTTAATTTCCCAACAAAATTAGCTGAGTTATTAGCTAATTCGGTTCCTGTAATTGCATCTGATTTCGGCGAAATGGCCAAATATCTGACTAAATATAATGCAGCCTATATGGTCGAGCCCAATAACATTCAACAAATTTCGGAAGGTATTATTTGGATTGTGAATAATCCGGAATTGGTAAATAAAATGAATGAACGGGCGCTTGAACTGGTTAAAAATGAGTTTTATTATTTAAACTATACCGATAAATTACACACATTTTTTAAACAACTGAAAAATGAAATCCAGACCGTTAATTTCAGTAGTAGTTCCGGTTTATAATGTGGAGAATTATTTAGCGGAATGTTTACAAAGTATTGTTAATCAGAGTTATGTTGAGCTTGAAATTATTCTGATAAATGATGGTTCAACAGATAATTCACCCGATATTTGCCGAAAATTTACTGAAAATGATTCCAGGGTTAAACTGTATAATATAGCAAACTCCGGACTTTCGGCAGCCCGAAATCGTGGTGTATTTCATTCAACCGGCGATTATATTGCTTTCATTGATTCTGATGATTGGATAGACCTTGATATGTTTGAACAAATGCTGGTATGTATGTTAAATGAAAATGTGGATGTAGTGGAATGTAATTATGTGGATGAATATCCCCAAACATCTGTAGTTAGGCGTATAAATGATTGTAAAACAATAGCAAACAATACTTTTTTACTTGAGCAATATAGCAAGCATAACTTTTTCAACGGAGTAGTAACCCGTTTATACAAAAAACAATTTTTAAATCAAATACAGTTTAAACAGGGTAGATATTACGAAGATTCATATTTTATGCTTGAATTGGCCATGTTGAAACCGAAATACTGTACTCTTCCTGAAGCTTACTACCATTATCGACGTAGAGAAGGAAGTATTTTAATGTCTGCTGTATCAACAAAAAAAGCTAAAGATGCTGTATACCTATATCAGTTTCAAAAGAAATGTATCAACTCGATAAGTGATATGCATTTAAAACAAAACCTGATGGTTAAAATAAACACAGTAGCAATTTCTAATTACTGCGGCATAGCAGTTTCAAACTGTGTTGCGAATAGGCCTGCTTATTTGAAAATATTTGGTTCATATCTACATGTTTCATTTCATAAAGTTTTGAATAATAGTTATTTGCCTGCAATGGTGAAGATATATTACTTTTTGTCGAAAATGGGGTTACTCGAAACAATAGTGAAAACAAAATCTGCATTAAAAGCATGAATATCATACAACATATAAAATCAGGAATGAATAATTTCTACGGTTGGAAAACAAACCGAAAAATTATTGTGATTGAATCCGACGATTGGGGAAGTATACGTATGCCATCAAAACAGGTGTTTAATTTGTGCAAAAAAACGGGTTACAGGGTTGATACTAATCCTTATGAAAGCTTTGATTCTCTGGCAAGTCAGTCTGATCTTGAGTTATTGTTTGATGTTTTACTTTCAGTAAAAGATACTCACAATAACCCTGCGGTACTTACGGCTAATTGTGTGGTTGCAAATCCGGATTTTGATAGAATTAAAGAGTCGAATTTCGAAAATTATTATTATGAGACTATTGACAAGACATTTTTAAGGTATCCAAATCATTCTAATAATCTAAGCATTTGGAAAACAGCAAATAATGAAGGAGTTTTCCATCCTCAGTTTCATGCCAGAGAACATTTAAATGTTAGTAAATTTATGATATCTTTACAAAAAAATGATTCTGATGTGCATTTTGGATTTACTAATAAAATGCCCGGATGTGTTACAAAGAATCAATATGAAGCTAAAAATCTGTATGTTGAGGCTACTATGTATAATTCTTCGGAAGATAAAAAACAAAAGTTGTCAGCCTATCTGGATGGTTTGTCACTTTTCGAAAAAACATTTGGCTATAAGTCGCTTTCGGTTATACCTCCAAACTATACCTGGTGCACCGATTTCAATACCTCAATTTCAGAAAGTGGAGTTCGCTTTTTACAAGGTATACGTAAATACAGGGAGCCTGTTGTTGATAGCAAAATGAATTATATTTCACGATATACGGGAAAAGAGAATGCTGATGGACTGATAGATATAGTGAGAAATGTGTTTTTTGAACCTGCCCTGCAGAAAGATAATAATACGGAAAACAGAGTAATTTCGGAAATAAGAAATGCATTTATAATGAAAAAACCGGCTGTAATATGCAGTCATAGAGTAAATTATATAGGTTTTATCGACGAAAGGAACAGAGACGCAAATTTGGTGCTATTTAAAAACATTCTCAGGAAAATTGTACAACTATGGCCTGATGTTGAATTTATGACTTCTGATAAACTGGGTCAATTAATTAAATCTGAAACATTATGATAGGAATACATCATTCAGGCGATTTTACAGCCAGATGGATAGCTTATTGCCAAAGCGAATGCATTGAATATAAACTTGTAAATGCTTATGATTCAGACATTATTCAACAGCTTTCTGATTGCGATGCATTTATGTGGCATTTCTCGCATATTAACTACAAGGATATGTTGTTTGCCAGACAATTAATTTTTGCACTGGAAGCTAAAGGCTTAAAAGTATTTCCCAATTCGGCTTCCGCATGGCATTTCGATGACAAAGTGGGACAAAAGTACCTGTTGGAATCAATTGCGGCTCCAATAATAAACAGTTACGTATTTTATACTCGTAATGAAGCAATAAACTGGATAAAAAAGAGTCAGTTTCCAAAAGTTTTTAAATTAAGGGGTGGTTCCGGTTCCCGAAATGTGATTCTGGTAAAAAGTGAAAAACAGGCAGTTAGATTGGTGAATAAATCGTTTAGCAAAGGTTTTAAGCAGTACAATCCATTGTCTGATTTAATTGAACGCTGGCGGCTGTTTCGATTGGGTAAAACTACTGCAACCGATGTTATAAAAGGTATTGTACGATTCGTTTATCCATCGGATTTTGCACGTTTTCGTACAAATGAAGTAGGTTATGCCTATTTTCAGGATTTTATTGACGGTAATAGTTTCGATATTCGGGTAGTGGTTGTGGATAATAAAGCGTTTGCTTTAAAACGATTAACACGCAAAAATGATTTCAGAGCATCAGGAAGTGGTTTAATCCATTACAATAAGAGCGATATTGATATCAGATGTGTTGAAATTGCACTGGATGTAGCGCGAAAGCTGCATACTCATAGTATTGCTTTCGATTTTGTATTCGATATTAACAATCATCCTTTGATAGTAGAAATAAGTTATGGCTACGCTACTTCTGCTTACGATTTATGTGAAGGATATTGGGATGAAAACCTGAACTGGCACCCTGGTACACATTTTAATTTCTGTGGTTGGATGGTTCAGACACTTATAAAATAAACGATTTCAATTATGAATAATAAAACGGTTGTTTTTGCTGTTCATTCTTTGTGTCCGGGAGGGCAGGAGCGTGTGATGAGTATTTTGATAAACGAATTTTCAAAATATAAAGGTGTTGATATTCAGTTGATTATGTTTGGAGATTCACCTGAAATATTTTATAAAATTCCGGATACAATTAAGGTGCATATGCCTGATTTTAAGTTTAATAACCAAAAGCGAATATTAAGTACTTTTAAATCAATTTTGTTTGTTCGCAAAAGATTACGTCTCATAAATCCGGATGCGGTACTAAGTTTTGGTGAATACTGGAACAATTTTATTCTACTGGCATGTGTAGGTTTAAAAATACCTGTTTTTGTATCGGACAGAAATCAACCGAATAAACAATTGAATCGTTTTCACGAAGTTTTGCGAAAACTGTTATATCCAGGAGCTAAAGGTATAATTGCTCAAACTGCTATTGCACGCAATATATTATTCACAAAAACTAAACATAAAAATATTACAATAATCGGAAATCCAATAACTCAATTTAGTGGTGAGGATAGAGTAAAGGATAATATTGTCCTTTCTGTCGGAAGACTTATCGATACAAAACATCATGACGAGTTAATCCGCTTATTCTCAAGAATTAATAATAAAAACTGGAAACTGATAATTGTTGGTGACGATGCAATAAAACAAAAAAATAAATCGAAACTGGAAAGATTGATTCGTGAATTGAATATGAATGATTATATTGAACTGGCAGGTAACCGCAAAGATGTCGAAACATTTTACAGCATGTCGAAAATCTTCGCATTTACATCAAGCTCCGAGGGTTTTCCAAATGTAATTGGCGAAGCTATGTCGGCAGGATTACCTGTTGTTGCGTTCGATTGTATTGCTGGTCCTTCTGAAATGATTGAAAATGACATGAATGGCTTTCTGATACCATTGTTTAATTATACTCAATTTGAAGAAAAACTTAGTTCGCTTATGATAAATGATGAAATGCGTCAGAAAATGGGCGAATCTGCAAAACAATCAATAACAGCGTTTGATGCAAGTCATATTGCAGAAAAGTTTTATCGATTTATGTTAACACCATCTAAATGAAAATATTACAAATAAATTCTAGCATTAATTCAGGTAGTACCGGACGTATAACCGAACAAATTGGAGCCGTTGCACTCGAGAAGGGACATCAAAGCTACATTGCTTTTGGACGCACTGAAAACTCAAGTAAATCGGTAAAAATTAAAATTGGTGGTATTTGTAATGTGTTTTTGCATTTTCTCGAATCATTTCTGTTTGACAGGCACGCGTTTAGTTCACGTATTGCTACCTATTTTTTCTTGCGTAAAGTGGATAAAATTGCTCCTGACATAATAGCACTTTACAACCTTCACGGGTATTATCTGAATGTTGAGATGTTATTTAAATACATAAAAGTGAAGAATATTCCGGTTGTCTGGACATTATTTGACTGTTGGGCTTTTACCGGACATTGTAGTTATTTTGATAATATAAACTGTGAAAAATGGAAATCGCATTGCGAAAAATGTCCCAAAAGCAGCTATTATCCACGTAGTTTTATCCTTGATAATTCAAAAAGAAACTTTTCAGCAAAGAAAACGATTTTCAATAATGTGGAAAATATGAAAATTGTGGTACATTCTGAATGGTTGAAAACTATGGTAAGTTGTTCTATTTTAAATAAATATAAGGTTAATGTTATTCCAAGTGGCGTTGATGTTTCAGTGTTTAAACCACAAAAATCCGGTTTAAAACAAAAACTAAAGCTGGATAAAAAAACGATTATTTTGGGTTGTGCATCAATTTGGGATAAACGAAAGGGGCTCGATGATTTTATTCAATTATCAGTTTTACTTCCGGATAATTTTCAAATAGTACTTATTGGATTGTCGAACAAGCAACTCAAACAAGTCGATAAAAAAATTATCGGTATTTCAAGGACTGAAAACATAGCGCAACTTGTTGATTTTTATAATTTAGCCGATGTATTTGTAAATCCAACTTATCAGGATAATTTTCCTACAACCAATCTCGAGGCATTGGCATGTGGTACGCCTGTAATTACTTACAATACAGGTGGAAGTCCTGAGGCTATTGATACAAACACTGGATTTGTAGTGGAAAAAGGTGATATTCAGGGAATTTATGATGCAATAATGAAAATTTCGGAGTTAAAATCTGACTTTTACATTGACAATTGTCGGAAAAGAGCTGTCGAATATTTTGATAACACAAAAACATTTGCCCAATATGTACGTATTTTTGAAGATATGTTTCAGAAAAGTGTAAAATAATATAAATGTCTGATTTAAAGTTAAATATTATTCGAAATCTGAGTAATGTTCCAGGTTGGAGTACAAAGCGTAAGATTGTTGTTATCGAATCAGATGATTGGGGAAGTGTGCGTATGCCCTCGTTAAATGCATTTGAAAATCTGAAAAAGGCTGGTATTGATGAATCATCGAATCACTATAATAAGTTCGATTCCCTTGAGTGTAACGATGATTTAACAATGTTGTTCGATGTTTTATCAAAACACAAAGATTCATCGGGACGTAATCCTGTAATTACGGCTGTAAATATTGTGGCAAATCCTGATTTCGATAGAATTAAGTCCAGCGGATTTTCTGAATATTTTTTCGAACCTTTTACAGAAACATTAAATCGCTATCCATCCCACAATGATGTTTATCAATTGTACAAAGTGGGAATAACAAACAGGCTTTTTGTACCTGTGTTTCACGGACGCGAGCACCTGAATGTAAATCGTTGGATGTCTGCCTTAAAAAATGGTCATAAATCAACTCATATTGCATTCAATCAGGGACTTACCGGTATTTCAAAAGCTGTTCAGAATGAGCCTGTTATAAACTATCAGGCTGCATTCGACCTCGACATGAAAAATGATTTATTATTTCATGAACATATTTTAAACACGGGACTCGAATTATTCAAGGTACTTTTTGGCTATAATGCTGAATATTTTGTTCCTACCAATGGCCCATTTAATAATTCATTGGAGAAAGTATTGCATTTGAATGGAATAAAGTATATAAATACAGCCAAAATCCAGCATGAACCATTGGGAGATGGTAAATTCAAAAAAAATTACCGTTATATTGGCCTGAAAAACTCATACGGACAAAGATATATAACGCGTAATTGTTTCTTTGAGCCTTCCGGTATGAAATTATCTTCAAACACCGATTGGGTAAATAACTGTCTCAAAGAAGTCGAAACAGCTTTCCGATGGGGTAAGCCAGCCATTATTTCAACTCACAGAGTCAATTATACAGGTTTTCTGTCACCACAAAACAGAGCGAACGGATTAAAACAATTACACGATTTACTGAATAAAATAATAAAAAGGTGGCCCAGTGTAGAGTTTTTAACATCTGTAGATTTAGGGCATTTAATTGATAATCAATAATATAATTATATGAGTAAATTTGTTCTTCTTCTTAAAAAGTTATACTATAATTTTCAGATTCGTAAAGACTCAGTAAAAGGTCTGGATTTCTTTGATAACGAAAACTTCAAAGAAGATAATTATGATAGTTCGATATCGGTACATTATGAACCTTCTAGAACAGGTTTCGAATTAATATTTAAAGGTTTGCAAATCACACCGCATGACAATTTAATTGATATTGGTTGTGGCAAAGGGAAAGCAATTGTTATGTTAAGTAAATTACCTTTTGGTGCTGTGGATGGATACGATATTTCAGAAGAATTATGCGAAGTTGCCAAAAGAAATATAGCTAATTTGGGAATAAGGAATAGCCACATTTTTTGTGCAAATGCATTGGAATTTGATGAATATGATAAATATACGTATTTTTATCTCTATAATCCGGTTCCCGAAGCAGTTTTTGAAGTAGTTTTTGATAATATTTTGAAGAGTGTAAACAGGGTTGCACGAAAAATTCACATCATAAACATTAACCCCAAATACTCACATATTATATTGAGAAACAAGGAATTTAAACTGGTAAACGAATTAAAATCGTATGTGTTTAAATATGTAGCGCATCATTATAGCAACGAAATAAAATGACAGAGACTAAGAAATATCATAAACAGATTGTTATCGTAAATCAGGATGCTGGTTATCTTACAATTGATATTGCCAATTCGTTTTGTGAAGCCGGGTTTAAAACTTCGTTAATTACAGGAAGACTCGTACTACGGTCGAAACCATTATGTGCTGATATTCAAACAGAAAAGATTGTTAAGTACAATCGAAACAACTATCTGACAAGACTCTTTTCCTGGATTTGGTCATTTATTCAAATAATCAGAATTATAAAACTAAAGTATCCGGATGCTCAATTACTTATAATTACAAATCCACCTTTATCAACTTTATTACCGATTTTTGTTAGCAACAAATTTTCAATATTAATCTTTGATTATTATGTAAATTTATTCGATAATTTATTACCATGGAAAAGGTTTTCAATAATAAATTACCTTTGGAAAAAAATGCACTTAAACTCATTCCGTAAAGCCGATTCAATTTTTGTACTTACTGAAGGTATGAAAACGAAAACATCCTCATTTTCAAAACGAAATGATGTTGAAATAATGGAATTATGGGCTGATGATGATAAGCTGACAACTGAAAAAATGAATGATGACAAAATAATCGATGAATTAAAGATTCAGAATAAATTTGTGATAACATATTCCGGTAATATCGGATTCTCAAGTGGAGTTGAAAATATGATAAATATTGCCGAATTATTATTGAACGAAAAAGATGTTTTATTTTTAATTTTTGGAGAAGGTACTTTAAAAGCCAACATAAATAATGAAATAAAAAAACGTAATCTAAAGAATTGTATTTTAGGGACATGGCAGGACGCCAAAACATATTCGCAAATACTATTAAACTCATCAATGGCATATGTTAGTCTGAAAAATCAGGATTCGAACGACTCAATTCCTTCGAAACTTTTTACGTATATTGCACATAATTTACCTGTAATTTGTATAGCCGATTCCAAAGCTGATATATCAGTATTGATCAACAAAAATCAAATAGGAAAATCATTTACAGAACTCGAACTGCATAATGCTGCCGGCTATATTAAGTTGTTGAAATCGAATAAGATAGAGTACGATAAAATAAAGTTAAATTTAAAGCATTTATCAGAATTACACACCAATAAAAATGCTTCAGTTATCATAAATAAATATGCCTGATTACTACTTAAAAATTATAAAACCGGTATTCGATTTTTCGATAGCACTTATAGCGTTAATCGCATTGTTTCCACTTATTATAATAGTTGCGATAGCTGTAAAAGTCAGTTCCGAAGGACCGGTTTTTTTTAAACAGGAACGTTTAGGTATGCATGGAAAGGTGTTTTTAATATACAAGTTCAGATCCATGCGTATCCAGAAAACACCTGATTTTGTATTCGGTCAGGTATTAACCGAAAACCATCCGCGAATAACCGGGGTAGGAGCTTTCCTTCGAAAAACAAGTATCGACGAAATACCACAACTTTTCAATATATTGAAAGGCGAAATGAGTTTTATAGGCCCACGACCACCTGTAACCTTTTTCCCTAAAAAATACCACGAGTATACCGATTTTGAAAAGCAACGTTTTCTTTTAAAACCCGGAATCAGTGGCTTAGCGGCTGTAAAACAAAGAGAAATCAACGACTGGTCAAAAAACATACCTTTGGATGTAGAATATGTGCACACAGTTAGTTTTAAACTTGATATGAAACTTTTTTTGATATCGTTATTTGCATTTTTCAGAACGGACAATATTTATACTAAGCAAAATTGAATTAATATGCTGAATACTATTGCTATACACCAGCCCAATTATATACCATGGTTAGGATATTTCTATAAAATATATCAGGCTCAAACCTTTGTTTTTCTGGATAATGTGCAGTATTCTAATAAAGGTATGCACGATTATCATTATCTGAAAACTCCTCAGGGTAGTTTTCGAATAAAAATTCCGATAAAATACTCATTTGGCGATAAAATTCAGGATGTGCTGTTAAATTCTCAGATTAACTGGCGCGAAAATCATTTGAAGCAAATTGATTCAAATTATAAGAAAGCTCCTTTTTTTAGTGCTGTATTTGCTGATATAGTGGAGCTTATGAAAATAAAAACTGAATCTTTATCCGAACTAAATGCCGAAATTATTAAATTTATTTGTGGTAAGTTTGGAATTGAAACAAAATTTGTTTTTTCATCCGAATTAGAGATAACTGATAATGAGAAAAATGATAGAATAATTGCAATTTGTAAATCGTTGAATGCCAATGTATATTATTCCGGAACAGGTGCTGCTGCATATCAAAATGCTGATACATTTAGTCAGAATGGTGTCGAACTTAGATATTCGAATTTTAAACCTTTTGAATACAATCAATTATGGGGTACTTTCCAGTCAAATGTATCAATTATTGATTATCTGATGCATTATGGGTACGATTGGCAAAGGGTTTTGGATAATCAACTTATAAATAACATATTATGAAGAATGTTTTAGTAATTGCTCCTCATCCTGACGATGAGGTTTTAGGTTGTGGTGCAACTATTGCAAAATTAGCATCCGAAGGCAATAATGTGTACATCTTGGTTGCAACACGGGGTACTGAACGCTTTTATAGCGACGACAAAATACAAAATGTCAGAAATGAAGCTTTAAAAGCGCATATTCTTCTTGGAGTAAAAAAAACCTTTTTTCTTGATTTTCCTGCTCCGGAACTTGATACAGT
>JBLIZK010000010.1:0-3352 GCA_048859825.1 Paludibacter sp. | reverse complement strand
CAGGTTTTTCATCAACTGAGCTTCACCCGTTTCGGCATATACATCGGCTACGCCGGCATACAAATAGTTAGCACGTACGGCATGTCCCATCGCCTTGTATTGCTGACGGAAAGGTATACGATCCTGATTATCGTCGGTGCCATTTTCGACCATTCCTCTGATATCAATTAAATTTTTGGACAGATCCAAATATCTTGGATTCTTTGTTTCACGATACATTTCAACTACACCCATATAATGTGACGGACAAATGGCATTGCGGGCCAGTTCGGCAGAAGCTGTTTCGTAGAAATGACACAGAAAATCGGTGGCTTTTACGGCGATACTGAAAAGCGTGGTTTTACCAGTGGCACGTTTGTGAATAATACCGGCCATCATCAGGTGACCCAGATTATAGGTTTCGAAATTAAGACGGTTTTCAAAAGCCTTGTCAGTTTTCTCGCCGGTTTTTGTGCCAGTAACAATTTCGTGACTGTGCGAATCAATCCCTTTATTCAGTTCAGATATAATAACCGGTGTATGGATATAGCCATCCTGACGTTGCACTTTAGCAATTACAGTAATGATTTCATCCATCATTTTATCCAGTTTGGGGTCTTTTGTTAGTGCATATACACTGGCAACTCCTTCGAAAAACTTATAAAAATCACCATCGTGAAACGGAGGTCCGCAATGAGTTCCATTACACTCGCCAGCTGCAATTTCAAAATTACGGTATGCATGGCTCAATTCCGGATTTTTCAAAGTGTGCCACATCGACATTATCATGGTGTCTTTAATGATGGCATAACGTTCGTTCCAGAATCCGTTTGTCCAGTGCACCTCGTCAACTCCGGTACTATAAGTACGGGCAAATTTACTTGTAGATGTATTGGTAATACCCGGCTTTTGTGCAAATGCTACCAACGATATCACTGCGATTAATAACAATAATTTAAGTCGTTTCATGTATAATTTTGTTGTGAATATTATATCTGTTATTGCATTATCACTGACGCCATAAATTGTGTTTTTGTACTATGTTTTATGCTTCAAAACAAATATTAGCTTATTGTAAAGCAACTCTATTCAGTTGAAGTTGTTTTTAACCTCTAAAAAACAACTCTGTTTAGCAGTTACTTTTGACTTCACCTTACAAATAAAAACAAAAACCGGATAAGAAATGAGGGGGCCCTGAACAATACTTTTGAGTACTATTTAATTATTTCAGCGTCCATCTTTAGAACTTTTTACAAAATTTTATAGCGTGACAAAATTAGCTAACATTCAACTTTCGGGAATTATCATTCTGTTAATAAGTCTTTTTTCGACTTCGTGTAAGCCGCTAAAAGATATGATTTACGTATCAACTTCATTCCATGAGCCTGCAAATGAAGGTTTAAGATTTATATATAGCAAAGATGGTGTTCATTGGGATTCCATTAAAGGAACATGGTTAAAACCTACTGTAGGTTCACAAAAAGTGATGCGCGATCCTTCTGTTGTCCGTTCGCCTGATGGCGTTTTTCATATGGTATGGACCAGCAGTTGGAAAGGCGACCTGGGCTTTGGTTATTCATCGTCGAAAGACCTGATTCAGTGGACTGAACCCCGTATGCTAATGGTAATGAAAAACGAACCGACTACCGTAAATGTATGGGCTCCAGAGCTTTTTTACGATGATGTAAAAAAACAATTCATGATAGTTTGGGCATCGTGTGTACCCGGTCGGTTTGCCAAAGGTATCGAGGATGAAAATAACAATCATCGTCTTTTTTATGTTACTACCAAAGATTTTGTAACACTTTCGGATACAAAATTACTTTTCGACCCGGGGTATAGTTCCATTGACGCTACTATATTGAAAAGAGCAAAATCCGACTACGTTTTGGTATTTAAAGACAATACCCGTCCGAACAGAAATCTGAAAGTGGCATTTTCAAAATCGCCCGAAGGACCTTACACGACCAATGATTCAACATTTACCGATGGATACAGCGAAGGACCCACTGTAAATAAGGTGAACGATACTTACTACATTTACTACGATGCATATCGGAAGTTTATTTTTGGTGCGGCTAAAACAAAAGATTTTGTGAACTTTACCGATGCAACTGAAGAAGTTTCAATACCCAAAGGTCACAAACACGGAACAATTTTCAAAGCACCGGCGTCAATCGTAAATAACCTACTAAATAATCAACCAAAATAAAAGTTCGATATCAATTTTTCAATTATGTGGGAAAAAAAACTTATAAATATAGCTCTGTTGTGTGTCATTTATTTTGCAGTTAACGCTCAACAAAAAATTCACTACACTGGCAAAACGCTTGCCAATCCGGCATATCACGATGGGCAACTATCGCCGGTGGTGGGTGTTCACAATATTCAGGTGATGCGTGCCAACCGCCAATATCCCGATGCATCCAACTGCAATGGCTGGACCTACAACCACCAACCTATGCTGGCTTACTGGAATGGTGTTTTTTACCTGCAGTATCTTAGCGGCGAGGTGGGCGAACATATTCCACCATCACAAACTTTTTTACAAACTTCGGCCGATGGTTATACCTGGAGCAATCCACAAGTGCTTTTCCCAATATACAAAGTGCCCGATGGATATACAAAAAGCACCTATCCGGGTGTTGCCAAAAACCTAACTGCAATTATGCATCAACGGGTAGGATTTTACGTATCGAAATCAGGTAAATTACTCACCATGGCCTACTACGGTGTGGCTTTGGATAAAAAAGACGACCCAAACGATGGGAACGGAATTGGTAGGGTGGTTCGCGAAATAAAAAAAGACGGAACTTTTGGGCCGATATATTTCATTTACTACAATCATGGTTTTAACGACAAAAATACGGATTATCCGCATTTCACAAAAAGCAAAGACAAAGCATTCCGTGTGGCTTGTCAGGAAATCCTGGATAACCCCCTCTACATGATGCAATGGGTAGAAGAAGCCGACCGCGGCGACAAACTCATCCCTCTTAGCAAAGGGTACAAAGCATTCAATTACTATCACTTACCCGACGGAAAAGTGGCTTGCCTGTGGAAACATGCGCTTACGTCTATCAGTGCCGACGAAGGTAAAACCTGGGACACCCTGGTAGTTCGTGCCAAAGGGTTTGTGAACAGCAATGCCAAAATTTGGGGACAACGACTGACCGATGGAAATTATGCTACCGTCTACAATCCATCGGAATTCCGCTGGCCTTTGGCTATATCCACATCTGCCGACGGTCTGAATTATACCACATTAAACTTAGTACATGGCGAAATTACACCCATGCGTTATGGTGGCAACTACAAATCCTATGGTCCGCAATACGTGCGAGGCATTCAGGAAGGAAATGGAATTCCGTAT
>JBLIZK010000009.1:0-7600 GCA_048859825.1 Paludibacter sp. | reverse complement strand
AAGCGTTTACTAAACCGCTTGCAAAAGAGGATGTCTCAAAACTATTTATTAAATTGTTAAAACTATCAATTTGAAACTTCCCTTAATAAAAACTCCCAGAACGAAGCTGTTTAAGATATAAAAACAGTCGTTTTGGGAGTTTTTTTTTGATAAGAGGTTATAAATTAAAACTAACTTTTTAATTTGGGGTAGTTTCAAGACAGCCTCTTTTTTGCCAATTTATTATTGCTTTTTGCGAAAAAAATCTTTGAATTTTTGGAAAATTTTATACCCAAACAATACTCCATCGTATACATTCGCCTGTTTTCCTAAAAGCGATATCAGATTACTTATGATTGCTACAGGAGTGAGTAACTGCTGAGTTGAACGTGTAATATAAGCTTTTTGAGAGTCAATCTGCTCTCTCAGTTTCGCTTTTCGAATTGCCAGTTCAGCTAATGGATCTTGTTTCTGAGTGGGTGGGTAGGATGATACTATTGGCATATTAGTGAATTTATTTTGTTAAAAACAGGTTTGTCAAAAAGCGTACTATAGGGTTGATAATGATTTTTTTACGGAACGCATAAAAGAGAACAATCAACAAAACATAACAAAGGCTTATTACGCCAAAGCTAATTGCTAAACTCCCAAGTACACTTTCAAGTGCATATGCTAACGCAAAAAAGAAAAACAATAATGTTGATATTACCATTACTATAATTATACTCATTATAAATAAGGTTGATAGTATGATAGATAGTTTTTCTACGAAATCCACTTTTATGTACTCTGTTTCCAGACTTAAATATTTCTTTATTTCGGTATAGAGTTGCTGGAAATTTTCTATTGGTTCATGGTAATCTGCCATAATTAATCTTCTGTTTTGAGTTTATATCGTTTAAATGCTTGCTGTGTTTTTCTCTTCTTCGATTTTCAGCGAATCATCATCAGTTTTATCTTCCTTTTCTAAGAGATCCGATATTTTATTTCTGAGTTCTTTGCCACTTTCCGACATCAGAAAAGCACCCACAATTCCACCAACTACTGCTCCACCTAAAAAGGCGCCAATTACTGCCCATGAGTTTTTCATATTTTAATTTTTTGAGTTTTGTTTATTAAATTGTTCTGTCAAACATAGTTGTAAAAGTAATTGTTTTTACTTACAAAACATAGTCAATTGCTTTAGGAACAAATATGATAAGGCCAATAATAGCCGATATTATTACTGAGACCAATACTGCTCCGGCTGCAATATCTTTTATTTGTCCTGCTTGTGGGTTTATTTGTGGCGATATTATGTTGACAATGCGTTCAATAGCACTGTTTAACATTTCCAAACTAATAACCAAAGCTATACAGAGTAAACATACCAACCATTCTGTACCTGAAATATGAAAAATAATTGCACATACTATTACAGCCGTTGCCATAATCAAATGGATGTTCATGTTTCGCTCTTTTCCGAATACAGTTCGAATTCCATTTATGGCATACGTAAAACTTTTAAAAAACTTCTTCATTATCTGGATTTATTGATAGGCAAATGTATAAAAAAAACCGACAAACTGATTCGTTAGCCGGTTTTTAAAGAATGTATTGCTTAATTTATGCTTTTACACGTTCTACATATGAACCATCGCGGGTATCAACCTTAATGGTTTCGCCTTCGTTAATAAATAAAGGAACACGTACTGTTGCGCCGGTTTCAACTGTAGCGGGTTTTGTAGCATTGGTAGCTGTATCTCCTTTTAAACCAGGCTCAGTGTAAGTGATTAACAATGCAACAGTTACAGGAAGATCAACATATAAAACTGTTTCTGATTCAGCATGCGTTACTACTTCACATACCATACCTTCTTTTAAAAAGTCAACGCCATTGATAATATCTTTAGCAACAGATACTTGCTCGTATGTTTCGTTATTCATGAAGTTATATCCCATGTCATCCTGATAAAGGTATTGATACTCACGACGTTCAATACGTACTTCTTCGATTTTAACACCGGCATTAAACGTACGTTCCAGCGTGCGTCCGGTTACTACGTTTTTCATTTTTGTACGAACAAATGCCGCACCTTTACCAGGTTTTACATGTAAAAATTCTGTGATGAAATAGAATTGACCATCGATGTCAAGACACATTCCGTTTTTAATATCTGCTGTTGTAGCCATTGAAATATAATGATTTATAATTGTTTTTAATGATATGACAATCAGATAATTGTGACTATTGCCAATTATTCAATATTGGCGCAAAATTACATTTTTTTTTTCAATTGTCAAAACCTGGCCTTTTACGAGAAAATCCTGAATGATAGAACATTGATAATTAATGTAATTTTAGGTCCGAAAAGTAAATATGTTAGCTAAAAAATTTGTACCTTTGCAGCCCGAATAATATCTTGTGTAAAAATAGCTAAATCACTATAAGCCAAACATACATGAGTTGTTTTTTTGATTTTGAAACGTTATAAACAAAATAAAATTATGAACATCGTCAGAAAAGACATCGATCAAAACAATGCGGTTGTAACCGTGAGCATTGCCAAATCGGATTATGCCGAAAGTGTAGACAAAAAATTACGTGATTACAGAAAAAAAGCAAATATCCCGGGTTTCCGTCCGGGAATGGTGCCGTTGAATCTTGTTAAAAAGATGTATGGCAAAGCAATTATGGCCGAAGAGGTGAATAAATTGGTGTCTGATGGAATATATAACTATATCCGCGAGAATAAAATTAATATTCTTGGCGAGCCACTTCCAAATGAAACTGAACAGCCTGTTATTGATTTTGATACGCAGGAAGATTTTGATTTTGTATTCGATTTAGGACTTGCTCCTGAATTTGAAGTAGAACTTAACAAAAAAGGCAAAGTAGCCAGCTATAAAATTGCGGTAAGCGAAGAAATGATTGAAAATCAGGTTAAATCGTACACCGGACGTTATGGAAAATACGTACAGGAAGATGTTGTGGCTGAAAAGGACATGGTGAAAGGTGAAGTGCTTGAGTTGGTTGACGGAAAAGTGAACGAATCGGGAATTAAAATTTCGGATGCTGTACTAACACCTGCTTATATGAAGGACGAGGCTCAAAAAGCTGCCTTTGTAAATGCGTCGAAAGGTGCAGTTATTGTGTTTAATCCCAAAACTGCTTTCGAAAACGAAGCTGAAGTTTCGTCATTGTTGAAAATATCGAAAGACGAAGCGAAAAACATTACTTCTGACTTCCAGTTTACTATAGAAGGAATTACACGTTACAATGAAGCTGAAATAAATCAGGAATTGTTTGATAAAGTTTACGGCGAAGGAGTTGTAACAACAGAAGAGGAATTCCGTGCAAAAATCAAAGAAAGTATTCAGGAGTCGCTTGTAGGTGATAGCGAATATAAATTTGGTGTAGATGCACGCGATATGTTGGTAGCTAAATATGATGGATTGGTATTCCCTGACGCGTTTTTGAAACGTTGGGTATTGGCTACAAACGAAAACTTAACAGCAGAAACGCTTGAAGAAGATTATCCGAAAATGATTGCCGACCTTAAATGGCAGTTAATTAAAGATAAACTGGCTAAAGCAAACGATATTAAAGTTGAAATTGAAGATGTCAACGCATATGCTGCAAGAGTGGCTCGCGCCCAATTTGCACAATATGGTATGATTGGTATGGGCGATGATGTGATTGAGAACTACGTAAAAGATATGCTTAAAAAAGAAGATACTGTAAAAGGAATCGTTGAGCGTGTTGCTGAAAACAAAGTTTTCGAAATCGTAAAAGCAAATGTGAAGCTTGATGAAAAAGAGCTTTCAATTGAAGAATTCAATAAAATGTTTGCCAACGAATAATTAATTCGCAACATAGTCGAAAAAAGGTTTTTATCCGGCCATTGTTAAACAAATTTTTTATACCTTTGTTTAACTATACAGGCTGATAAAAGCCTTTTTCGTTTTGTTTTTTAGGGATAATTTATTGTATAACAGATAGAATTCTATTGTAAATCAACAATTATGAATAACGAATTCAGAAAATATGCCACCAAGCATCTTGGAATGAATGGATTGGCGCTCGATAAATATACGAGCATTACCAGCAATTATATTTCACCATCAATTTTAGAGGAACGTCAGCTGAATGTTACTCAGATGGATGTTTTTTCGCGTTTGATGATGGACCGGATTATATTTCTGGGTACTCAGGTAGATGATTATACTGCCAATGTAATTCAGGCTCAATTGCTTTTTCTTGATTCATCAGATCCGGGAAAAGATATTTCGATATATTTAAATTCGCCGGGAGGTTCGGTATATGCGGGACTGGGAATATATGATACAATGCAATTCATTGGGTCTGATGTGGCAACAATTTGTACCGGTATGGCTGCCTCAATGGCTGCCGTTTTGCTTGTAGCAGGGGCAAATGGGAAACGTTCGGCTTTGAAACATTCAAGAGTGATGATTCATCAGCCAATGGGAGGTGCTCAGGGACAAGCATCTGATATTGAAATTACAGCCCGTGAAATTCAAAAACTCAAAAAAGAATTGTATACTATCATTGCTGATCATTCCGGAAATCCATTTGATAGAATCGAAAAAGATTCGGATCGTGATTATTGGATGACTGCGCAGGAAGCATTGGAGTACGGAATGATTGACAAAGTGTTGATAAACGAGAAGAAAAAATAATGGCCAAATCTGTTAAAACCTGTAGCTTTTGCGGACGTCCGGAATCGCAGGTTGAGTTTTTTATCATGGGGCAGGGTGGCGCACAAATTTGTAATGAGTGCGCTGTTCAGGCAGCAGAAATTGTGAAAGAAAACCTCACTCAAAAGTCCGGTTCTCAATCGCTTAATATATCGGATGTTCCCAAGCCAATCGAAATTAAAGAATATCTTGACCAATATATAATTGGACAGGATGAAGCTAAAAAATACTTGTCGGTAGCTGTATATAATCATTACAAAAGATTGATGCAGGAAAAAACCAATGATGATGTTGAAATTGAAAAATCAAACATAATCATGGTAGGATATACAGGGACTGGAAAAACATTATTGGCACGCACAATAGCAAAAAAACTTCACGTACCTTTTACTATTGTGGATGCCACTGTACTTACAGAAGCCGGATATGTTGGTGAGGATATTGAGAGTATTCTTACCCGTCTGTTGCAGGTAGCCGATTACGATGTAAAGGCTGCTGAAAAAGGAATCGTATTTATTGATGAAATTGATAAAATTGCCCGCAAAGGTGACAATCCAAGTATTACCCGCGATGTTAGTGGCGAGGGAGTGCAGCAGGGATTGTTAAAGCTGCTTGAAGGTTCGGTAGTGAATGTGCCACCACAGGGAGGTCGTAAACATCCGGATCAAAAAATGATTGCGGTAAATACTCAAAATATACTGTTTATTTGCGGTGGTGCTTTTGATGGTATTGAGAAAAAGATAGCTTCACGTTTAAATACACGTGTAGTGGGATATGGTGCCAGTGCAGAGCAGGAACACATTGATAAACACAATATGCTTCAGTATATTGCACCACAGGATTTGAAATCGTTTGGTCTGATTCCGGAGATTATTGGAAGATTACCTATTCTGACATATTTAGAGCCGTTGGACAGAACTGCTCTGCGTAGAATACTTACAGAGCCTAAAAACTCAATTGTAAAACAGTATTCAAAGCTTTTTGGTATGGATGGTGTGGAATTGGAATTAACGGATGAAGTTTTGGATTATATTGTTGATAAAGCAATAGAATTTAAATTAGGCGCAAGAGGATTGAGGTCGATAACTGAAACTATTGTGATGGATCAAATGTATGAAGTCCCTTCTTCACAATTGAAAAAACTATCCATATCGCTTGATTATGCCAAAGCAAAGATTGAAAAGGCTAATATAAACAGGCTAAAAAGTAATTAGAGTTAGGTGAAAAAATCACAACGCCAGGCTTGATGAAGTAGTTTTATGTTTTTTTTTATCCGAAATCTTGTATATTTGAAATCTGTTTATAATTTTGTTTAAGAATTGAGCGATAAACACACTTTACATGGTTACACATTCGGAGTTAACAATTCAGCTTAAAAAGTATTTTGGTTTTGATACCTTTAAAGGGAATCAGGAAGTCATTATACAAAATGTGCTGAATGGAAATGATACTTTCGTGCTTATGCCAACCGGCGGAGGTAAGTCGTTGTGTTATCAGATGCCATCATTATTAATGCCGGGTACGGCACTTGTTATTTCGCCGTTAATTGCTTTGATGAAGAATCAGGTAGATGCTATGCGAAATTTCAGCGAAGAAGATGGTGTAGCTCACTTTATTAATTCTACTCTTTCAAAGCCGGCACTTGAAGTTGTAAAGTCCGACTTGTTATCGGGCAAAACTAAACTTCTTTATGTGGCGCCCGAGTCGCTTACAAAAGAAGAAAATATTGAATTCCTTAAATCGTTAAAAATATCATTCTATGCTGTTGACGAAGCTCATTGTATTTCGGAATGGGGACATGATTTCCGACCTGAATACAGACGTATTCGTCCGCTGATAAATGAAATTGGTGTAGCACCACTGATAGCTCTTACTGCTACTGCAACACCAAAGGTGCAACACGATATCCAGAAAAATCTGGGAATGTTAGGTGCTAATGTGTACAAATCGTCGTTTAATCGTCCGAACTTGTATTATCAGGTGCGTACTAAGTCAAACGAGGTAGATAAAGACATTATTAAGTATATTCGTTCTCAATCAGGAAAATCGGGCATTATTTATTGCCTGAGTCGTAAAAAAGTTGAAGAACTGGCCGAAACATTGACTGTAAATGGTATTTCATGTTTACCCTATCATGCCGGTATGGATGCTGCTGTGCGTTCTGACAATCAGGATAAATTTCTGATGGAGAAAGTACAGATAATTGTAGCCACTATCGCATTTGGTATGGGAATTGACAAACCTGATGTACGTTTTGTAATACATTATGATATGCCGAAAAGTCTGGAGGGCTATTATCAGGAAACTGGTAGAGCCGGACGTGATGGGGGCGAAGGACAATGTATTGCGTTTTATGCTTACAAAGATCTGGATAAATTGCGTAAGTTTATGCAGGGTAAGCCCGTTGCTGAGCAGGAAATCGGAAATCAGTTATTGCTCGAAACACAGGCCTATGCCGAGTCATCGGTATGCCGACGAAAATTATTGTTACATTATTTTGGAGAGGAATTGGAGAACGACTGCGGTTGTTGTGATAATTGTATGAAACCACGAAAATTTATAGAAGCTCAGGAACTATTGGTTCTGACTCTAGAGACTATTATTGCTGTACGCGAGAAGTTTAAAGCGGAGCATATTGTTGATATTCTGAAGGGTAATGAAACTTCAGAGGTAACCACTTATCAGCACGATGAGTTGGAGAATTTTTCATCGGCATCGGATGAAGATGAAAAAACATTGCATGCGGTTATTCGTCAGGCATTAATCGGGGGATTAATTTCGAAAGAAATTGAGAACTACGGCTTGCTGAAAATTACCCCTGCTGGTAAGGCATATTTGAAAAAACCCGTGTCGTTTCAGGTCGTTAAAGATACTGAATTTGACGATGAAGAAGAGGAAGTCGCAACTAAACAATCGGGAGGAA
>JBLIZK010000008.1:0-13019 GCA_048859825.1 Paludibacter sp. | reverse complement strand
ACTGTATCCGGCTTCTGCAAACACATTACGGTATTTTCCGGTATAAAATGCAGCCTTTGAGTTCACTTTTTTTGTTTTAGCCGACTCGGCATTGGTTATGCTCAAAGTTAATCCAAAAATCAGTAATACAATTTTTAAATTTAGATTCATTATTTGTGAGATTAGTTATTTATTTGAATAATTGTTGCAATGTTTGTGCCAGGTAGAGCTTACAGTTCATCCATGTATGTCCGCCATCTACAATATAGCCTTCGAGATTCAAACCTTTCGATTTGAACATGGCAATGTTGTTTTTTACACTTTCATACAGAAAATCGTCGGTCCCTATACTGATAGTAAAGAGTTTGAGCTGTTTATTCATTTTAGCAGCATCCGGCGAATAGTTGGCGAAGTTTTTTCTGAATTCTTCCGTTTCGGGATATGGCGCGTAAGAACATACATAAGCGAACTTATCGGTATTTGTCAAACCAATATTGAGTGTTTGTCCGCCGCCCACCGAAAATCCGGCAATAGCACGATTTTTACTGTCGGTCAATACCGGATAATTGTTTTCCACAAAAGGAATCACATCATTGATGACATCCGGAGTGAAATCAGGCATCGGTTTTGGACGCACATTGCCATAAGGCATCACAATAATCATAGGTTTTGCTTTGCCCTGAGCTATCAGATTGTCTGCTATCAGATTTGCTTTTCCTACTTTTGTCCATGTTTCCTCAGTATCGGAACCACCGTGAATAAGGTAAAGCACAGGGTATTTTGTTTTTCCGCTTGCGTCAAACCCCGGAGGTATGTAAACCAATAGCGGACGGGTGGTTCCCAATGTTTTGGAATTGTAGTAACGATAGCTGATTTTTCCGTGAGGAACATTCTGTAGTGAATGAACCAAGGGTTTATCTCCCGGAATTTCTACCAAACTATGTTTGAAACGTTCGTTGGCAAATATAGCTGTGTTATTCGGATCGTTTACCTGAGTATTATCCACCCAAAAACAATAGGGATAAATATCAGGTTTGATGGAGTTTACAGTAACACTCCACACACCCGCCTCGTCCTTTTGCATCGGCAGTTTATCCTTCAAAAACTGCGCTTCGAGCAATACTTCTTTGGCATTTTTTGCTGAAAAACGGAATGTTACACTGTTGCCGGCACCAAGTTCAGGAGAAACGATTACGGGATTACGCTGTGCCAGTACAGAAGTGGCAAGCAAAACCAATGCGATAAATAATTGTATCCTTTTCATATAATATTCTTATTTAAACAGCATAGGAGCTGTGGTTGCCACATAATTTTTTACATTCATCCAGGTATGCCCGCCATCGGTTACCAAACTTTCGAATTTTACCTTTTTTTCCTTCAGATAATTCATGTATTCCACTGTTTGCTGATAAAGAAAATCTTCGGTACCCACGCTTACCCATAAAAGTTTGAAAAGTTTATTGGTTCTTTCGGGCTGATCTACAAGGTATTTATAGCTCGATTCAATTTCCTGCGGTGTAAGGTACGAACTGTAAGCGCATACATAGGAAAACTTATCCATATTCCCGAATGCCGCTCTCAGTGTTTGTCCGCCACCACGTGAAAATCCTGCAATAGCACGATTCTGACTGTTAGGAATAGCTCTGTAATTCTTTTCAATATATGGAAGAATATTTTGTATTAAATCATCTTCAAACTGTTTCGACCGCACTACCGCTTCTTTACTCTCACGTCCCATAGGGTCGCCCGGTTTAAGGCCTCCTTTTTGAGCTGCAATCTGGGCTGCCACATTTCCATTAGGCATTACCACAATCATGGGAACTGCTTTTCCCTGAGCTATCAGATTATCCAGAATAAAATTGACTTTACCTACTTTGAAAAATGTTTCTTCCGTATCGGTCGTTCCGCTAATCAGATAAAAAACAGGATATTTTTGAGTAGTATTTTTTTCGTAACCGGGTGGAGTATAAACAACCAGTGAACCGGTGGTTCCTTCTGCTGAAGGATAATACTCATAATTTACTGTTCCGTGAGGTACGTTCTGCATAGTGTGAATCAGTGGTGTTTCACCCGGCACGTCAAGTAAACTACCTTTGAAGCGTTCGTTAGGGAAGAAATCTTCATTTGCAGGATCCATTACCGAAATACCATCCACAATAAAATTATACGGATAAATATCTGGCTTCATCGGACCAAGCGTAACACTCCACATGCCCGAAGCATCTTTTGTCAGTGCTGAGGTACCTTTCAGAAATTGTGCACTGATTTTCACATCATTGGCTGTTGGCGAATAATAACGGAAAGTTACTGTTTTGTCGGCGTTTATCTGTGGCGAAAAAGCCATAGGGCCTCTCGGAGGCTGTCCATTAGCCATGCCCGAAATTCCCAGTGCCACCAGCGCAAAAATTATTCTTGCAAACTGTTTCATACGTATTTTTATCGATTTTATTATTTGAAAAGTTTGGGTAAGATAGTGGATAAATAAAGTTTACAGTTCATCCATGTATGTCCGCCTTCCGACGGGAAGTATTCGTAACGGATTCCCTTTTTATCTAACACTTTCATATATTCATTCACAACATTGAATGTGATGTCTTCTTTTCCTACTCCGAACCACAATAGTTTAATATTTTTGTCGGTTAGCTGCGGATTGGCAAAAGCTTCAGCATTGTTACGATCGAACTCTTCTTTAATCATTCCCGGAGCAAAGCCACACACGTAGCTAAAAATATTGTGGTTATTCAATCCCAAATACAGTGTTTCGCCACCGCCACCCGAAAATCCGGCAATAGCTCGGCTGTCTTTATCTTTCTTTACCCGATAATTCTGTTCGATAAAAGGCATCAAATTTCCAAAAAAATCTTTTTTGAATTCCTGCAGGTTTTCCCAGGTTCTTAAACTGCCGGTCTTACTGATAACTGGATAAGATCTGCCGTAAGGCATTACAATGATCATTGGCAATGCTTTCTTCTGAGCGATAAGGTTATCGAGAATAATATTGGCGCGTCCTACTTTTGTCCAGGTTTCTTCCGTATCGCTTGACCCATGCAACAGATACAACACCGGATAATTCGTTTTTGAGTCTTTCTCGTATCCCGGAGGCGTGTAAATCACAACAGGTCTTGCTCCCAGTTCTTTCGAATAATAATACCGATAAGCCAGCGTTCCGTGAGGAACGTTCTGCACCGTGTGAATAAGCGGTTGGCTACCTGTTATTTCAACGATACTGCTTTTAAATCCTTCGTTTGGGAAAATAACCTGATTTACCGGGTCGGCCACCGAAACTCCATCCACAATAAAATTATAGGGGTACATATCCGGGCTAACCGGACCAACTTTCACACTCCACACACCCAACGAATCTTTTGTCATGGGGATAGCCGATCTTTCGAATTGAGCGCTTACTTTCACATCTTTAGCCCTTGGAGCTAAAAAACGAAAAACTACGGTATTATCGGGATCCACCTGAGGAGAAATCACTTCGGGTGGTGCCATTCTGGTTTGTTGAGCATAAATTGCTGATGATAGCGATATAGCCAGAAGTAACAAAAAATGTTGAATTTTCAATCGTGTCATTTTTTTACATTAGTATTAGTTGTTGTTCCAATCCATTCCAACAAAGAAGTCATCCAACCTCTGCGTCCGAAAATAAATCCATGTCCTCCCTTAGGATAAATATGCATTTCAACGGGCACTTTATGGCGACGCAATGCTTCAAAATAGTTGATACTATTATCCACATCCACCACGTTATCGTCGGCAGCATGGGTAATGTATGCCGGTGGTGTATTTTCTTTCACCTGCAATTCGTTCGAGAACAAATCAACCAACTGTTGCGAAGGCTGTTCGCCCAGAAGTTGTTTTCTCGAGTCGCGATGCGTCAGAGCTTGCTGCATGCTGATAACCGGGTAAACAACTACCTGAAAATCGGGACGCAAGCTAGTTCCTTTAGGGTTATTAATCAATGCCTTCTCAAAATGAGTTGCTACTGTTGAAGCTAAATGCCCTCCTGCTGAGAAACCCATAATGCCTATTTTAGCCGGATCGATATTCCATTTGACTGCATTTTCGCGTACAAGTTTAATGGCCTGTTGAGCATCCTGCAGCGGACCGGTAGATTTATCGGTCATAATAGCATCAACCGGCAAACGATACTTAAGCACAAAAGCAGCTATACCATTCTTAGCTAATTCTTTAGCATTGGACACTCCTTCGCCCTGATATACCACCACGCTATAACCACCACCGGGACAAATTACTACAGCTGTTCCCGTTTCCTTGCCTTTTTCGGGCAGGTAAATCTCTAATGTAGGGCTTGTAACGTTTCTGAACATGCCTCCGCCAAAGCTTTCTTTGTAATCAGCGGGCGCAACTTTGGAATTTGGGATAGCTGCGTCGTAAAGTGGAATGATTTCCTGAGCCTTTATCATGGCACATGACAGGAAAATAAAAAACAAAATTGAGATTTTTTTCGCGTTCATTGTTGTATGATTTTCGGGTTATATTGTTCTGATATTTTTTATGATAAGATGTACATCTGCCGGATAAGTAGTATTTCTCTAGTAAACGAGCAGGAAAACTACTCTAACTTTGCTGACAAACTAATCAAATCTACGCAAAAGATTTAAAAATATTCCTCTAACGATTTATTAAAAATCATTCAAAAATAAGAAGTTATATCTCCGGAAAGCGGAATCATCAAAGCATTCCGAAGATACAACTCTTTCATCTCAGGCTCTATTTCCCGAATTGACTTATTGGTCTTTATTTAAAAAGAAGGCTTGCGAACTGATTCAATGATCTTCTCCACGTCAACCATTCGTGTGATGTTCCGGGAGATTCGTAATATACATGTTTGATGCCGGCTTTTTCAAGTTCCTTGTGGAAGTTGTTCACCGTTTGGTACATATTGGTTGGTTCGTCGGTACCGATGCTTAAATACATTAATTTTACTTTTTGATTAAATGCATTTACATCCGACCAAACTCCGTTGTACATTTTAGAGAAATCATCGCCCTGCTGCATAAAACCTGCACCACTAAATCCACCTATGTATGCAAATTTATCAAGGTTGGAGAGTGTAATCTGAAAAGACTGAAAACCGCCCATCGATAAACCAGCCATAGCACGATGATCTCTGTCTGCAATCGTACGGAATTGTTTATCAATCATTGGAATAATTTCGTTGATAAAAACGTTTTCCAATGCTTTGTTATTAAACGCCGCTCTCATGCCCTGATTTCCCTGAGGACGTGGAGCAGTAGGATCAACTGCAGCACCTCTGTCCATTACTACAATCATTGGTTTTGCTTTCCCTTCGGCAATCAGATTATCCATAATGGCATCCATTTTTCCCTGATTCGGCCAACCGGTTTCATCTTCTCCACCACCGTGTTGTAAATAAAGCACAGGATATCTTTCGGTAATATTATCATATCCGGCAGGCGTATAAACAAAAGCTCTGCGCCACGATTTTGTAACATTCGAATAATAACGAACCTGTCTGATTTGTCCGTGAGGAACATTTTTCATGTTGTAGTAATCCACTCCTTTTTCAGGAATTTCGATACCACTGGCCATACGACTCATGCCATAAAAAGTCTGGCTGTTAGGGTCGCAAACGGCTACTCCATCGATTACAAGTGAGTAGTAATGGAAACCCGGAACAATAGGATCGGTAGTAATAGCCCACGAGCCTTCTTCTTCCTTCACCATATCATATTTTTTACCTAAATCAATCTGAACGTTTTTTGCTTCGGGAGCTTTAATGCGGAAAAGCACTCTGTTATCCGACAGAATTTGAGGATATTGAGCCCCTGGCACATTTGTTGAAGCCGATACAGGTTCTGCATTTTCGGCAGGAATGTTACTGAATTGTTGGATGATTGCCGGTGTAACAGGCTTAAACAACAACTGCGAAAACATGTACAGGTTCTGTTTCCACACTTTAAAGTCGTGAAATCCTCCGGGAATTACCTGATAAACATGAGCTACCTGATTGGCCACCATGTAATCATGTGTTCTTTTACTGAAGGTTATTAATCCGTCTTTGTTGCCACACGAAATCCAGAGGAGTTTGAGCTTTTTCTTAGCATTATCGGCATTAGGAAGTAATTCCTGCGGAGTTTTAGTGTTTGGAGCCGACGAAAAACCACCTACCCATGCAAAGGTATTCAGATTGCCAAGACCAAAGTTTAACGACTGTCCGCCACCCATCGACAATCCGGCTATCGCTCTGTTTTCCTGATTCTTAAATACCGGAAAGTTTTTCTCGATATAAGGAATCAAATCGTTGAGTAAGTCTTTCTCGAAAGTAGCAAAAGCTTCTACTTTTGGACCATCCATGATGTTTCCGATGGCACGGTCATCTTTCATAGCACGTCCGTTGGGAAGTACAACAATCATAGGTGCCAGTTTTTTTGCAGCATAAAGATTATCAAGAATGATGTGAGGATTTCCCTGGTTGAACCATTCTTTCTCGTCACCACCAATACCGTGGAGCAGATACAACACCGGATATTTTTTCGATTTTGAATACCCCGGAGGAGTATAAATCAAAGCTCTTCGGGTACTGCCAACAGTAGTTGAATTATACACAATTGTATCAATTTTGCCTCGTTGTATTCCGGCTTTCGGAACATCAAAACCTTCAGGCGCACTTTTAAAATTCTGACTATTGACAGATAGAAAAAGTGATAAAATCAGTGATAAAACTAAAAATCTTTTCATGATATAGATGATACTAAATATGTTTGACAATTTTGAATTCAATATGTTTAACGACCTGCAAAATAGGAGTCACAAGAACTCAGCATTTATAACTATATTTAAATCAACGATGCGTATTTCTCAAATCCACATCCACTGTTGATGTAAATACTTTTCCTGATTTAATACAAAGCGTATTTTTCTTTAATACATACACTTGTCTTCCCAACATGTCGAATACCCTGTTATCAATGCTTTCAGCATCCGAAAAAACGGGATTTGTACCAGACAAACCATTCGGAGTAAGCGTCAATGTTGAGCTTTGATTGCCTGCTAGGGTAAGAAAAGCACTGCATGAAGGCACAAGAGGTTCATTACCAGCGGTCACCATATTAAACGATGTAACTCCATTCACCGTTTGAAGCACATAGCTCCCCACTGGTGCTTTCTGAGCCAAATAAACCAAACTAAAATTGTTGACATTTTGCCCGTTAGGAGTTGAAACATTGCCCGAGCCTGCAAACACAAATGTACCATTTCCTTTCACAAGCAATCCGGTATTTGCCGGTATTACATTTCCCTGAATTGGTGAGAAATTCACCGTATTGCTCGCATACTGAAGCGTATATACTTCCGCACCTGAAGGAATTGTCGCTTCAAAAGGTAACACCAGTATATCGTATCCGTTAACTGTCTTTGAATAAACGGCATTGGTGGCAGTAAATGAAGTTGGCGAATAAAAATTACCCGCATTGGCATCTAATAACAACTGGCTGCATGTTGTACCCGACACAACATTCGCATTCGTATTGGCAACAGCCGGGTTTACTACATAAATGCTGTTTTTATTGGCAGCCAAAGATCTCCAATCCTGAGAAGCATCTACCGAAGCAGTTGCCGAGAAATCAAGTAGATTAGTGACCGGATTTTCTATACAATCAAGCAAATAACTATCTCCTTTACTATAAACGCCCGTAAACTTATACAAACCTTCGTTCACAAGTCGGAAGTACACATCACCAAGCGTAAGAGTCAAAGTAGACGAATAGTTACCATTGGAGATACTTACAATTCCTTTACAACCATCAGGCAGAGCAGTTTTTGATAAATCGAAAATCCAGTCGAAACTTCCACTCTGCGGAAGGCTAATAGTACCATAGTTTTTCGAACTTATATTTCCGGCATCGTTTACATAATACAATGTGGTATTGGCAGATGTATAAAGATTAGCTGAGTTAAGTTTGTTGACACGCAAAACAAGCTGGTTGTATTGTTTATCGATTTGCAAATATCCATTAGCTGCGGTTTTGTTCGAGCTTACAAGAGAGCGGTTCACATCGAGTATAACAACTTTATCGGACATTTGATAGCCTGTGCCAAAAGCTGAGTTAGTAACATTCATACTTTCAATTTTATTGAAACGACCTCCCTGCATTTGAGAGACCTCACGTACACTGCTTTTTTTGAACACTATAGTATTAATGCTTGAAGCACCAATTAAGACCTTTGGTCTGCAAGCCTCCTCCGACAGCACGATAGATTCTTCTGAAAAATTAATCGTTTCGGTAGTGCTCACCTTTTTTCCTCCTAATGTATAAAAAGGCAAATCCATTGTAAGATTATAATTATCAGTCGATGTGTTTGCAATCACTACCATCACGCTATCACCCGTCGCAGAGATATATGAGGATCCCAGTAACTTATTTGACGCATCGTTCCAGTTGCATTCTACACGTGTGGCACCGGTGGTGTATTTGGCAAATTGCGAAAGGATATAACCCCGTTTTGTAATTTCGCCCGAAGTTGTGCCATACTGTCCATCGCCTAACATGGCATAATACCGTTTTGAAGCATAATGTATCCATGCATTTGTGTTGGCCAACATTGCATTGTTCACCGCATTGAAAAACGTAAAAGCATCAGTACTCCATACAAAATCGCGTGCAGCCACAGATGAGTTCGAATTCCAATTGATTAAAAACTCAGTCATCCATGCTTCTTTGCCCTTGCTTTGCAGTTGTTTGAATCCGCTCTGGACAGCTCCATACTGGTGTCCACCATAGATATCAAAAAACGGGCGGATATCATCGGCCAATAAAGCATTAGCATAATTATCAGACATGCCAACACTTTCGGGAGCTATGACTTTGCAATTTATTCTATTTCGATTGTTTTTCAGGAAGTTGGCAATCTGAGCAGGCGACCAGATACATCCGGCGTAACTTGCTTTTTCATCCGGCTCGTTTTGTATGGAGATGGCATCCAACTCCACTCCATTGTTGCGAAGATAAATCACAAAGTTATTCAGATAATTAGCATAATCGGCATAATACTCCTCCCTGAGCGACGTTGTTTGCTGTACCCCGTTCTCATCGGTATATACTGCATTTATCGAATTGTAGGTTTTCCATTCGGCGGGCATCGACCACGGGCTGGCAAAAAGAGTCAATCCCAAGGATTTTGCCAGTTTTGCTGTTGACACACACTGCCACCAGTTTGATTCACCAATCGGAATATAAATACGCATGATGTTCAGTCCCAAATCGCTTCCCTTGCCCCATACCTGACGTATTTCATTTTCGGACATATGACCGTAACTAAATTGAGGACTATTTACAAAACCTCCGTAACCACTTACTTTCTGATAAGTTATTTCTTTGTTTACCCGAAGGGATGCATCCCGGGTTATTGCGTTTGCAAAGCCTGTTATAGCTATCAGTGTTGAAATAATCGTTAGTTTACGAAAGGTATTATTCATGATTTTCTGTTGTTGGAACAACCTGTTCCTTAATAAAATTTATTGTTAAAGATATGACGTGATATTCAATATAAAATTATGATAAAAAACTTAGATACTCCGTTGTATTCAGCGGAAATAACACACAGCATCACTGTGTATTATTTCTACATTTTGTTTTTATTTCTTATTTGATGAGCTGGTAATGAAAAAAGTCAACATCAACACCACCCATCAAATCGTAGTTGGGCGTATCGGTGATTTTATCGAAAACATAACTGGCGATTTCCCAGTGCACCAAATCTTTGGAGTGCATCACCGGAGCGCCCGGCATCAGGTGCATAGTGGTGCTGATCAGAAAATAATCGTCGCCATTTCGGGTAATCGACATATCGGGCACATCGGCCCACATAACCGGATTGGTTACCGGAGTACTTTCCTGAGCAAACAATCCTGCTGATACCATCAGGCACAGCGCAATAAATAATTTATTCATGTTACTCATCATCACTTACGAACTAAACGAACGTTATAGACACCTCCGGCTACACTGCCCTGTAATGCCTGAAATTTTATTCGAACAGACGTTTTGTTTTTGACCAATTCATCAGGAATAACATATTCTACATTTTGGAATTCGCCTTTATTCCATTTTCCGGCAATGTCTTCCGATGCAAGCTTCTGGTCGTCCACGTAAATATCAAATTTTCTGTTTCCTGTTTCAGCACCCCAGTAGCGCACCATCAGACTCAAACCTGTTTCGCTATTTGTGCTGAGTTTATAGCTGAAATAACCACCGTTACGGGCTTCGCGCCAGAACTCATCCATGTTGTTTCCGGTATTCGAAAATTGTCTCTCCATAGCATGATCCACTTCGGGTTGCTGTTCGCCGGGTGCAACAAAATCAATCGTACGTTTCTGAAGCTCCGCATTTTTCTTTTCGAGCACACTGAGTGAATCGAGGTAAGAGCGGTATCCGTTATTGGTCAATGTCATCCAATACATTTCGTACCGGGCATCGTGAATATTATAAAACGGTTCCAGCGTCAGATTTTCAGCATTAATCATCTTCACTCCCGGAGCAAAAGTAAATGTAAACGGTTTGCCCGATACCGGAACAATTTTCTTTGTCAAAGCATTCATGTCGTCCTCAACAATGATAGGAGATTCGTTTAGAGGCAATTTTTTACCTGAAGCAATATGTCCCCAACGGCTATCACCGGCTACCAATCCGTTCAGATCTTCCGATCCCGTTTTGGCTCCCAGCAAAATTGGACCGTGCATAAACGCAATATAGTTGGATACATTAGGCATGCGCTCAATGCGGGTTTTCATCGGCAACTGGATTTCAATCACATCTCCTTTTTTCCATTTTCTATCGATACTAAAGTACGACGACGGTTTGGCAGTTATCGCCACATTTTTCCCATTTACCAACACTTTCAAAGCTCCTTTGGCTACCCAATAAGGATAACGCACCATCAGTTTAAACTGAGCAGAGCCGTTTATCACTGTAAGTTTGGTTTTATCTTCGTTAGGGAAAAGCGTTTCCTGACGGATGACCACTTTTTTGTTTTTCCAGTTGAGTTCCGAAGCTACAAAAAGATTCAGGAACAACGAATCATTAGAGTGGGTGTAGATGAACTGACCATATTTCCCATGATTTTCCATTCCACTACCCACACAGCACCACATACCTTCGTTGGGCGCGGAATAAACCCTGTAATGACGTGGACGAGCCGGTGTGAAATACACATAACCGCCATGTTCGGGATGTTGGGTGGATAAAATATGATTGTACATGGTACGCTCATAATAATCGGCATATCTGGCTTGCGGCGAAACGCGGAACAAATCTTCCGTGAGTTTAAGCATATTGTACGAATTACAGGATTCCGGTCCTTCCACATCACTCACAAAATCGGTACAAGCAGCCACACTCGGGAAAAACTCACGGCGGCTGTTACCACCGAAAGCCAACGAGCGCGTTCCTGTTACAGTTTCCCAGAAGAAACGTCCGGCATTCAGGTATTCAGGCTTTCCGCTAAGCTCTCCCACACGTTCGAAACCAATGGCTTTTGGCACCTGAGTATTTGCATGTTTGTTGTCGAGATTATCTTTACCCTGCGACATGGGAACAAGCAGCATTTTGTGCGAGAATCGCTCTGCAGCCGTCAGGTATTTTTTATCACCGGTCATTTGGTAAGCATCTGCCAGCGACTCATTCATTCCGCCATGTTCCATATCAAGCATCGATTGCATCTGTTCTTCGGACAAGCCGGCAGTAACATCAATAGCCCAATCGCAGAATCTTAGAAAAAGCGTTTTGGCCTCGCCATTTCCGGCATACAGCCACGCATCCCTCAGACCTCCGTACATTTTATGCACATTGTACCAGGGTACCCAGGCCGAACGATAAGCAGCAAAATCGCCTTTTTTCAAAGTACTCCATATTTTCGCGCTTCCGGGCACTGCACCCACATAGCCTTTCGCCCATTCAGGATATTTAGCGGTGTTGGCATCCTGACAGGCTTTGAGCTCTGCAATCATGTAATCCAAACGTTTCTTACATTCAGCGTTACCTGTTTCGGCATAATTCATAGCCAGAGCCGACACATAATGTCCGCCTACATGACCATCCAGTCCGTCCCAGTTAGGGTAAATCTTGGCCTTTTCAGGTAGCCCTGCTTCTTTTCTGTATCCGGCCAGCAACCGATCCACATCGTATTGCAAGAGGGTTTTAATATTCAAATCACGGGCATGTTTAAAGGGTCCGTCAAGCAATTTTACATCGCTTATCGGGAATTCATTTTTATACAATTTGTCCTGAGCATAAATACTGATATTTAAAACCAGGAAAAAAAGCAGGAAAAGGGAAACCTGAAAAGTCTTTTTCATAAATAGCGATTTTATTTTGATTCTTTAATTTTATATCCAAGAATTGATAACATAGTCTCTCCATAACGTTTACCTAACATGCGATAACCCTCGGCTGTAAAATGCAAATGATCGGGCGCACTCGGGCATCCGGCCGACGAAATCACATAAGAATTCGGAAGCACTTTTGGCAAAGTGGCAATATAAGCATTCATACTGGCACATGCTCCTCCCTGATCGGCATTAACCATTTCGCCAGCCAACAGCGGAACATTTTTAGGATTCAGATTCAAATCCTTCATCAAATTATCGTAAACCAGTTTTACTTTTTTAGTCCAAAGTGTGTCGTTGGTATTTGATTCGCCCTGATGGAGCAAAATGCCTTTTATTACACCTGATTTTTGAGCAATTTTAGCCATTTCCACCAATCGGGCATAAGGATTTCCATCGTATTGTTTAATCATTCCTATCATCCACGATGGAGCTGTAGCCACATACGACTGATAATTATCTTTGTCGAATAACTCAATCTTGCAACCACCGATAGCCACATTAATTACTCCTATTTTTACTTTTTCGGGCATATTCGATTGTACGAAACTGAGGTAAATGTGAAAATTATTATCCTATGAAAATACACTGGTCCCTGCTAAAAACAGGCCGAAAAAAAACGACTAATAAAACAAGTTTAGTTTTCATTAGATCGGAAGAGCGTCGT
>JBLIZK010000007.1:0-8791 GCA_048859825.1 Paludibacter sp. | reverse complement strand
TGACGAACGTAGCCCGAAAATGTACTTCTGTAATTGCCCCTTATGTGCCGTTAAATGCGATAAAGTTTGTGTGAGTTATGATATTAGTCCAATCGAAAGGGCTTTGCAAGTGTTGCAAAGGGGTATCGCCACTTGCCGGAGGGTATTTGCAGACGGTGTAATGATAAAAAGCTGGAAAAGGAGATGCTGCCGGACAAAAGGCAGGTCCCGATAGTGGCCGGGATGCTACCCACTTTGACCCGGGCAAAGAGTCTGTTTCGAGCCATGTAAATGTGTAAAAAGCCTGCTACAGCTACCTGAAAGCTGTTTACAGCACATTGCAGCAAGCGCAAAGGGGTATCAACAACTGTTGAAAGGGCTTTGCACCTGATGTAAAATGGTTTCAACAACTGTTGACGGTACTTTGCACTGCATGTAGCCCTGAAAACAACCGGCAGAAATATGCTTGCCCGAAAATGCCGTACCAGCCCGTAGGGCTTGCCCGGAGGGGCGCTTACACGGTGCTCGGGTGATTAAACTAATTGTGTTTATAAAAAATCCACGGGTTGCTATAATTATTTGATTTAAATTTTATCTTTACTGTCTGAAAAATAATGACGCATTAGTAGTATTAAGTGATTAAAAATGGCTCCTTTACAGGTATATAATTCCGAATATCTCGAAATTTACTCGGCTCAGACCGATGTGGGTTTACAGTTGCCTCTGCTCGAAGGGGTTCAGGCAGGGTTTCCATCGCCGGCAGCCGATTTTATTGATTTGAGTATTGACCTCAACAGGCATTTGATTAAGCATCCATCGGCTACGTTTTATGCACGGGCCAAAGGCGATTCCATGAAAGATGCCGGCATTTTTGATGGCGATTTGCTGATTGTGGATAAGAGTATTGAGCCAACCGATGGGAAAATTGCTATTTGTTACATTGATGGCGAATTTACGGTGAAACGAATAAAAATTGACAAAGATGAACTGTGGCTTATGCCGGCAAATGCAGCTTATCAATCTATACAAATGCGCGAAGGGAATAGCTTAAGTATTTGGGGTATAGTGACGCATGTAATTAAATCGCTCTGATAAAATGTTTGCGCTTATTGATTGTAATAACTTTTATGCCTCGTGCGAAAGGGTTTTTAATCCTTCGCTCGTAAATAAGCCCGTTGTGGTGTTGTCCAACAACGATGGCTGTGTAATTGCACGTAGCAACGAGGCCAAAGAGTTGGGAGTACCCATGGGAGCGCCTGCATTTAAATTTAAAGAGTTGATTGAGAAAAAAGGAATACATGTGTTTTCGTCGAATTTTGCTCTGTATGGCGATATGAGTAACCGGGTTATGACCATACTTGGTTCATTCTGTCCGGCAATGGAGATATACAGCATCGATGAGGCTTTTCTCGATTTTTCAGGTTTTGAATTGCATCAACTCGAAGCAATAGGAACTGAAATGCGACGTCGTGTATTGCAATGGACGGGCATTCCCGTTTCGGTGGGTTTTGCTCCCACAAAGGCCCTGGCCAAGGTGGCCAACCGTATAGCGAAAAAATTTACGGACCGTACAGGCGGCGTATATATTATTCAAAGTGAGGAACAACGGCTGAAAGCGCTTAAGTGGTTGCCCGTGGAAGATGTATGGGGAATTGGTAGGCGACATGCCCGGCGACTTCAGGATATGGGCGTGCACACAGCCTTTCAGTTTACCGAACTGAGCGACCGCTGGGTACGCGAAAATCTGACTGTGGTGGGGTTGCGCCTGAAACACGACCTGCAGGGTATTCCCACGCTGCAACTCGATGACGTGTCGGATAAAAAAAACATTGCCACTACACGCACATTCGATCGGAATCATACCGGGTTAGCTCCTATTAAAGAGCGTGTGGCGAGTTTTGCGGTGTCGTGTGCCGAAAAACTACGACGGCAGCAGTCTTGTTGTAATTCCATCATGGTTTTTATTCATACCAATGGTTACAGAGACGACCAGGCTCAATACAGCAAAAATATTGTTATAAAATTACCCTTTGCTACAAACTCATCAATAGAACTGGTGAAGTATGCAGTGATGGGGTTGGAGCAGATATTTAAACCCGGATATGGCTACAAAAAGGCCGGTGTAATTGTGTCCGACTTTACACCCGAAAATAATCAGCAATTAAATCTTTTCGAAAACCGGAATGTGAAACACATTGCTATTATGAAGGCAATGGATAAAATAAACCGTAGCATTGGGCAGCACAAGGTACGTTTGGCTGCTCAGGACATGGGGCGCGTGTGGAAAATGAAACAGGAGCGTTTATCGCCCCGCTACACTACCAATATCGACGAAATTATAAAAGCAAGTTGTAAGTAACCGTATGTAATTTTAAAATCAGCTGCCATATGAAAAAAATTGTTTTAGGAATTATTTTGCTACTGGTTGTATTCCTTACAACTATGTTTATCTATAATGCAATTTATAGTTACGATTCTGCTCCGTTAAAAATGAAGGAATTAAGTCTTGCCGATAGTTCAGGGACTTACTTTATACCGGAACATAATTATGCTAAAGCAATGGACAGTGTGGTTATTCCTTTTCTGGATAGTTGTAAAGTTAGTGGGGTGTTAACCAACAATGGCAGGAGCATTGCTTACGATTATTATCTGCTGAAAAACCCTAAGGCCAGCGTAGTTGTGTCGCATGGTTATACCGAACGAAAGGAAAAATACAAAGAACTGGTATATTATTTTCTAAAAATGGGTTATCAGGTATTTGTCCCTGACCATTACGGGCACGGAAAATCCTCCAGGTTCAATACGGATAGTTCGTTGGTGTACGTGGATAACTACAATATTTTCACCAACGATTTATACCATTTTGTGCAAAAAGTAGTTCGTCCGCAATCGAAGGGTGGCAAACTCATACTTTATGCTCACTCCATGGGTGGTGGCATAGCGGCACGCGCTGTTCAACAACATCCGCAAATGGTTGATGCCCTTATACTGAACGCACCACTGATGAAAATGCTAAATTTGCCGCCCGATTTTATAAAAGATGGGCTTTGCCGGATAATGCTTCTTGCCGGAAAAGGTGCCGGCTACACAATTGGTTACCGGGCTTACGACTGGGAAAAGGACAGTGTGTACAATCCACATGCCCCGGCTACTTATTGCAGGGCTCGTGGTGAATACTGGCATTACAAAGTTCGTGAATTGTGTTCGCAGCCCTCCAATGGTGCATCGTGGCGGTTGGTATCGGTGTTTCTGAAACTATCGCACGATGTGGTTGCTCCGGAGAATGTTGCAAATATCCGTATACCGGTATTGTTGTTTCAGGCCGGCAATGATAATTACGTGGCGCCCGAAGGTCATTATGAATTTGCCAATCAGCTGCAGGATATTGATTTTTATCATGTAAGCAATGCCGGTCACGAAATCTATTTTGAATCAGATAAATATCTGAGAGCCTACTACAATAAAATAAAATCGTTTGCCGATAAAATTGTTATTGGTCAGCAAAAAAAGGAGCAAACTAATTGATTAAAAAACCCGGATTTTCGTTTGTCGAAAAAATCCGGGTTTAAGTTTCAGAAAAGAATCAATTACAGAAAACCAAGTTCGAGTTTGGCTTCTTCGCTCATCATATCTTTGTCCCATGCGGGTTCAAACACGATATTCACATTTACATCTTTCACACCTTCCACACTGGCTGTTTTCATGCGAACATCTTCTACAATAAAATCAACAGCCGGGCAGTTAGGGGCAGTAAGTGTCATATCGATGTTTAGAATACCATCGTCGGCTAAATCAATTTTATAAATTAGTCCGAGGTCGTATATATTCACCGGGATTTCAGGGTCATAAACAGTGCGAAGCATCTTGACGATTTGCTCTTCTGTTTGTAAAAATTCGTTCATATATATTCAGTTTATTATATTTGTTTGTATAGCTACTCTAACAACAGAGCCTGAAAATAGTTTTGTTAATGCGGTTTATTGAGGGCTACAAGCTGGTCGAACTCAGCGAGCGATGTAGCAAGCCTTCCATTAACCACCACCACAGCATGTACTTTTGCTTTTATAGCAAGCTTATTGTCGGATTTGCGGTAAATTGCCTGATGAAAAATGTAGCGGGCTCCTTCTTTTTCAACCGATAGTTTTGATATAAAACTATCGCCGGGTCGCAGAGCCGTTTTATAGCTTATTTCAATACTCGAGACCATTGCGTCAATTCCTCGGCTATGTAACTCGGCAAAACTGATTTGATGCGCTTCTAAAAATTCGTGACGGGTGTGTTCAAGGTAATTCTGATACACAGAGTTGTTTACTACTCCCTGTATGTCGCATTCGTAGTCTCGAACTTTTAGTTCAAGTTCGTATATATAGTTCATTTACTCAAATTCATTGGTTTTACGGACACAAAAATACATATTTTCGGGCAAGTAAACCCAGCGTATCGAAGGTATTTCAGATAAATTGTTGAATAAAACGGCCAAATTCCGGAAATTTTTCGGACAAAAAACAAAAGTGATGAATGAGTCGGTGTGTGTACCATTGCGCAGCATCGGAGTTTGCTGCCATTTCGTTTTTAAACCCCCAAAGGTGTATGCAGCTATCGTTTTCCCGACAAAATGGTTCTGTAAGTAAGTAGTTTACGTTTGATTGATGGTGGTGCGCGCAAACTGACAACAATCGTTGCTCGGCAAAAACCATTTGTTTCAAATGCCCGTAACCTTCGGGCGATGGGTTGTGTTGCATAAACCGAATAGCTTCCCGACAGTATTCGGTGCGCAATGCATCGTTGGTTATTGCTAAAAATGCCGTGTTAGAGGCAGCTACCTGCTCGTTAAACCATTCGGGCAAACGATAGCCTGTGGGTGTCGGAAGCATTTGAGGCGATGGATAAACCTCAGGGTCAGGTATTTCAGCATGAAGGGCTGTAACTGCAAAACTATCGACAGGTATCTTGCGAACGATTATCAGGTCGGTATCGAGCCAGGCAGCAGGTGAATCCATTTGTGCCATCACAAGTATTTTACCTGCAGCCCAATACGAGGGAGCATGAATGGAAGTCGGAGCTGCATTTAGTATTGTTGTATTTATTGGCTCAGACCATACCCATTCAAGCTGCTGTTGCTTAATAAATCGGAGACCCGCTGTGTCGGTGAACAATTGAATTTTTCCGTTGTAAAGCCGCCAGCAAAGTGCCGATACAACCATGGTGAGCAGATGCGTTGGAGTAAAGTAAAAACGTTGTCCGTTCTCAATTGCAGGTTTTGTCCATATTACATGAAAAGCATTCATTTCGCTTTTAATAAAATATGATGTCCAACCATTTTATTGTCAGGTCCCGAGCCTGAGTTGATTTGTGTATCAGTTGAACCTTGTTTTTTGTGAGAATCGTAAGTTGCTACACGAATTAATCGAAGTATGGTTTCGGCGCTTAATATGGTTTTAGGGTTGCTGCCGGGAGTTATAGCCGATATTATCTGTGAATATTCTTTTAGAATTTGGCTGAAAATAGTTTCCTCTATACCAAAATAACGGCAAAAACGCATGTAAAACCCGGCACAGGCTTCGTTTTGCTCAAAAACATAAGAAAGCAGCTGTTCGATGTCAGTTGAGGTGATTTTCATGTAAGTACTTCAATTTTTATACAATATTACATAATAATATACAGAATGCAATCGTTTTTTGTAAATTGGCATCGTTTTTAAACGTTGAAAAAAACATTTTAAATATATACTTCAATGAAAAAAGTGAATATCAAAGCCATAGCCGATGCAGTTGTCGGTGTGATTGGTCGTTTTTATCCGGTGTTGATTTTTGTGTTGGGCGTTGCCGTAATGGCTTTTCTGGATATAAACCGAAAAGATTTTAATCCCGAATTTTATGTGTGGGCATTTTTTATGCTGGGTACAGCAGCTATGTTGCCCGTATCGGTGCTTATGCAACAACGGGAAAAGTGGCTTCCCAAAGCACTTATACTGTTAGCGATGGTTGCGGTTGTGGCTCTTTATTGTTTTGTGTTTCTCGACTATAAATCGGATTGGGGGAAGGGGCAGTTTGCACTAATGATGGCAGTTTCCGTTCTGTCTTTTTTGTCGGTATTGTATGTGGGGCGCAAACAGGATATTTCATTCTGGGTGTTTACGGCTACTGTTGTTCGCGAGGTGCTGATTACCGGAGTGTATATGACCGTTCTTTTTGGAGGATTATCACTGGCAATTTATGCTACCGATGTTCTTTTTGGGGTAAATGTAAGCGATAAATTTTATGCCAACCTTTCGGTTTGTTGTTATCTGATTATTGCTCCTTTTTATTTTCTGTCGAACGTGCCAAAAAAGGATGATTTTTATTCGGAAACAATTGATTATCATAAATTCCTGAAAATACTCGGGTTGTATGTTTTGTTACCCGTATTAGCAGTTTATGTGGTGATACTTTATGTGTATTTGCTGAAAATAGTCATTACATGGCAGCTACCCGACGGCTGGGTTACTACTTTGGTGTCGGTGCTGGCTTTGGGTGGCTATGCTGCAAAATTTATTCTGTTTCCGGTATCCGAAAACAGTGTGGTGAAATTCCTGAACAGGTATTTTTCGCTGTTGCTTTTACCGCTTATTGTGCTGATGAGTGTAGGTTTAGCCCGCCGTTTTTCCGATTATGGCATTACCATCAATCGCCTTTATGTATTGGTGTTTAATGTGTGGCTTTACGGAGTAAGTATTTACCTGTTTATTACGCAGTCACGTCATTTGCGATGGTTGGTGGTGTCGTTTACAGTTGTGTTGTTTGCCGTTTCGGTAGGTCCGTGGAGCGTATTTTCGGTAACCCGAACAGCAATACAGAATGATTTAAACAGTCTGCTGACTGATAATAAATTACTACATGAAGGCAAATTGGTCTGCAATACCAACAATAATCTGAATGTGTCGGATAGTATCTCCGAAAAAATACACGATAAAATTTATTACTACATTGGATATTATGGCATTGAGAACTGGAAAGAAAGTTATCGTACACCCGATTCGCTTAAAACAGCGTACGATGTAACTAAGTATATTGGAGTTGATAATTATGATCGGGATAACGAACAATACGTATTTATATCTTTGCCAGAAAACAGACAAATACCAATTCAAGGATATACTCAGCTGTTTACTGCATTATCTTACAATAAAAATTCAGAGCTAATATTTAAAAATGCAAGATGTAAAATTACGTGTAAAGGGCTTGTTGTGACAGTTGATAATGCGAAATCCAACAAGATTACGCACGTAAACCTTGCGGAAATGTGTACAGCATTGTCTCAAAACAGCGAGTCTGATAATGTCAGGGCAAAATTTATGATTCAGCGTCAGGGTGATGTGATGTTAGTAATTTCATCGGTCGGAATTGAAATGAGTGAAAAAGGGAAGCCTGAAATCAGTAGCATGGAATTTTCGGTTTTTGTGAAATAAACTTAGAATTTTCAGCGTAAAGGTAGGAGTGAATATAACTTCCGTTTTAAAATATTACCTTTGGAGCAAATTAAAAAGAAAGAACAAATCAATGGTTAAAATTGAAGGCAAACTGCTCGAAGAAGCCGGAGCAAAAGGCATGGATGAGTTTTTGCAGGTGTTTATTGATGCCTATCTGAAAGAAATAAATGGTGCTCTCACTGCTGAAAACATGCATTTGCTGAATGGTTCGCAACACACTTTGTTGGCCTGGCACTATTTCACTACAGAAATGCGCGAAGGTGGTTTTGTGCAGTTGATTCAAAACGGCTATGGCGGTTATATTTTTAGCAATCCGTTCGCTAAAGCCATTCGTCAGTTTGGTGCTGTTGAACTGGGTAAACTGATTTACAAGGCTAAGGATATTTATGAGCCAAACAAAAAGGAACTTGAGCGCGAAACTACCGAAGAAGAATTCAATGCGATGTATGTGGACTTTGAGGTGTTTGACGAACTCGAAGAACAATACTTTGATATGGAAGAATATCAAACCGCGTTAATTGCCGGTTATGTAGATGAACATATTGAGGAATTTGCCGAAATTCAGGCCTGAGCCGGAGTCATATTTTTAAATATTAATCAATAAAATATTAATAAAGAATGAAAAGGATAATTAATACAACTAATGCGCCGGCGGCAATCGGGCCATATAGTCAGGCTGTTGAGGCCAATGGTACACTTTATATTTCGGGTCAGTTGCCTGTAAATCCGCTGATTGGTAAAATAGAAGCTACTGATATTGCTACGCAAGCCGAGCAGGTTTTTGCCAATATTAATGCGATACTTACTGAGGCTGGTTATACTTTTTCGGATGTGGTTAAATCAACAGTATTTTTATCGGATATTAGCAATTTTGCAGGAATGAACGAAGTGTATAAAAAATACTATCAATCGGAATGTCCGGCTCGTTCAGCTTTTGCTGTAAAAGATTTACCACTCGGTGCGCTAGTTGAAATAGAAACAATTGCTGTAAAATAATATTAGACAATAAAACTGTCGGCCGCCCGTTTAAATGCATGTAGTTTATAAAGGTATCAAATGAAATTTCACTTCGTAAAATATATATTTTTTGTGTGCTTCTTAGTAGCCACTTCGCATAGAGTTGCTGCACAGGAGTATCACAACGATGATAAAATGCTGCATTTTGGCTTTTCGCTCGGTTTCAACTCCATGGATTTTGGAATTGAGTCGGCCGGAGGTTATCAGGCCGATGTTTCGTCGCTGAAACCTGGTTTCTCGGTAGGCATTGTAAGCGATTTGCTCATTAACCGTTACCTGAATCTGCGTTTTACTCCTACATTGCATTTTGCTGAACGCGAAATATCA
>JBLIZK010000006.1:0-4110 GCA_048859825.1 Paludibacter sp. | reverse complement strand
ATTGTTTCGTACAGGAGAGAATGGATCTTTTATAGTAGTAACAACGCCATCTTTGTCCACCCATTTAACTACCATGGTACCTCCATCTGTCCCATAACGCATAGCGTAAAACGAAATGGTTGATGGTTTAAAACTTAAGCCCGTTTTAGGACGAATGTGAAATGATACTGCATCAGCATCGCTTGCCCCGGAAGCGGATGTTTTTGGCTGAAATCGGGTACATGTAAGAGTACCTGAAGTAGTTCCTGATTGCGTATACTTATCGAGTCATGTCAGATTAGAGCCTACACTAAAATAATCGGGATTAAAATAACTACTTGTAGTACCTGAATAAGTGGCCGTTTGCGATGCTGTACCAAGGTCGAACGCCCATGTAACCTGAGTTGTAGTGTTTACTGCCTGAGCAAAAAGCATAACCGGAAAAAGTGTGCTAATTGCCAGCAATAAGGAGTAAAATCTTTTTTGCATATAAATGAAATTAAAAGTTAACTATTGAAGTATAATTAATGAAGCAAAAATAAGCAATGAAAATGCTACATATGGTGGATAAATTGACGAAAGAAGTGTAAGTTTTGGTCAAATACAGGAAAAAGTAAAGTGATTTAAATAGTTAAGAGTTTAGGTTAAAACAAATAGAAATACAGATAACCGAAGATTTGGTTATCTGCAATCTAACCACTAAAATTTAATTTACAAATGTAATTTTTTGAGATTATAATTTGTTATATTGAAGCAATACAACTCAACTGACAATTATCTGCTAATCACCAGTTTTTTATTGTTAACAATGTAAATTCCATTCTTCAATTGATTTACCACGTCTTTAAAAAGCACATTCTTTCTCAGTATCTTACCTTCGACTGTATAAATACTTACAAGAGAATTTGAATTTATTTGAACATTGTTAATAGATGTAGCAACAGCATACCAACGTGGATCACCTGCACTACTTTTACCTACAAAAGTATTATCAATAATAGTGTAATCACCTACAGTTGTTGACTGAGCTGCCCCTGTTCCGCTAACTGAAGATAGCGTTTTGAATAATACACTAGCCGATACAGCCAACTTTTGAACAGCACCAGATGCTGTTGTACCTGCTGCAGGAACAGATTCAATAAAAGTTGCGTCTGAGGTCAAATAGGAATTACTTATGGTAATTGTACCTCCATTAATCAAAGCTCCGGCAGTTAATGAACGACCAACAATATTATTTGAAAAATTGATTGGGGTAGTTTGAGAACCCAGATTTACTACATTTCGGAGAGAAGCTGTATTTAGGCCAACATTATCGAATGTAGAATTTGAAACATTAACGCTTGTAATATTATTAGGTATGTTTAATACATAATCAAACATACCATAGAATGTACAATTGTTCACACTAATATTATCCATAAATGATGCTGCCTTATTGTTATAAACAACTCCATAATCAGGGAAATTCCTGAAAACTGAATTTCGTATAACTACAGCTTTTGCTCTTTGTTTAACTGCTACATCTGTATTTTGAAAACGAAGCATTGAGCGATATCCTTCAACAATACAATTACTAATTACAAAGGAATCTATCTCAGCTGTAGTTTTATCAGACATATTTACCAAATAATTTGATGTTAAAGATGTATTAGGTCCAACAATAACTAAATTACTCACTTCAAACTTGGTTAATGCAATTGGGAGTTTAAACTGCGACAAATTTGCTGTAGGCATTGTTCCATCTCCTTTAATTGTTAGTTTTGTCGAGGCTTAAATCCATGAATAGGTTGTTAAATCAGTAAGAGTAGTCCCCTGAGGATTTGTATATCCCGCAGGAACGATTAACACAACATTATCACCCGTACCACTATATGATGATAATGCATCACTAATTGTTTGGGTAGTTGTCAGATTCACAATATCCTGAGCAAATATAAAATTATAAGCTCCGATAATAAAGACGAATAAAGTAATTTTTTTCATGATAGTAATTTTTTTGAAGTTAATAAATATATTAAATTTTAGTCTTTACAAAAAAGGTTATAATTCAACAAGTGTTTTACATCACACTTGTTGAATTGATAATTATTTGATTTCGATATTTTTATTATTCTCACCTTTCATTATTATTGATTTTTCAGAAGAGTGAGGATATATCAAATTTTTAGCTTTCACATTTTTTACATTTTTAAATATAAAAGCAGGTCCTGATTGTGGAATAACATGTATATTATTTAATTCAATACCATCAGACTCTGACAATTCAGCACCAACCTGAGCTGACAAATACGCATTGGTTACATGAATATTGGAGATATTCATTTCTGGTAATCCGTTAAAGAACATAGCTCTGCGCGCATTTCGCGATACAATATCCGAAACATATATATTTCTAAATATAGGAGTAGTTTCGTCTACAGGTTGTAAATCGCTCTTTTGTGAAGCCTCATCGCCGTCTTCGAGCGATTCGCTGGCTGATTTACCACCATAATAAAGATCGAAAAGAAAAGAATCAGTCACGATATCGAACATACTGATGTTTTTGATATAGATATTCTCAACAATACCACCACGTCCACGTGTACTTTTAAAGCGCAATCCTACATCAGTACCCATAAACTTACAGTTGGTTACTGATACATTGCGAACACCCCCCGACATTTCACTACCCACTACAAAACCACCATGGCCTTTAAAAACGATACAATTATCTACAATTACATTCTCGGTAGGTATTCCACGTTTACGTCCATCAGCATCTTTGCCCGACTTCAGGCAAATAGCATCGTCACCCACATCAAGTGTTGAGTTCACAATAATCGCATTTTTACAAGACTCTAAATCCAGTCCGTCACCATTCTGAGCATAGGCCGGATTGCGAATAAAAACACCGTCCACAATTACATTTTCACACATCAATGGATGAATGTTCCAGCTTGGCGAGTTTTCGAACAAAACACCTTCGAGTAATACATTTTTACAATGCACAAAACTCACCATCACAGGACGAAGGAATAGCTTCAACGAATCCCACTGCTCACTTGTAAGCTCCTGACGGGGCACATTCAGGTTTTTATCACTCATAGCTTCTCCTTTGATATGGGCAACTCCCGGCACCCAATAATCGGGAGTTTTCAGCATGCCTCCCGATTTAACTACCGACTTCCAATGCAATTCTGTAACCTTTGCTTTTTTTAGCGGTCGCCAATGTTCACCAGAGCCATTAATAGCACCCTGACCTGTAATAGCAATATTCGTGAGGTTTTTACCTGATATTGGCGACTGACACCTACGTGTTTCAAGCCCCTCGAATGATGTTTTAACTAATGGATACGCATTCACATCAGGAGTAAATATTATAATTGCACCTTTTTCGAGATGCAGATTGACATTCGATTTAAATTCGATAGGCCCGGTAAACCACACACCATAAGGTACTAATAATGTGCCTCCCCCTTTTACCGATAAGCGACTCATTGCTTCGGCAAACGCTTTAGTGTTCAGAGTAATCCCATCTCCTACTCCACCACATTCAGTAACTGAGACTGAATAATTGGGAAAAACAGGTTTCTGAATTTTTGACATAGAGAAGGGCAGGTTTTTGTATAAATAATCATACTTCTGCACTTTCCTTGCAAAAGACATTTGTGTTAATAATACACATATGATTATCAATGCTATTTTAAGAATTCTCATTAATTGATCTATTTAAAAATTAATCCTATTTATTTTTCTTGCTTTTCAATGATTCTTTTAATATAAAGAGTCATTTTAAAATCACAGCCCAATGCGTTATTTATCGTAGAATTCTTATATTCCAAAACAACATTTGTATCAGCTTCTTTCCATTCAACCAACTCCGCTTTATTATCAGAATTGAAAATATTGTAAGAATCCACCTTAAAATCATTATTAATTGGATCACCATAAAAGGATGAAAGCCCGTCTATTAAACCTTCAATTTTTTTGTTATATAAAACGTAATTTTTAGTAAATTCCTCCAACTCTTTGTCACTCAGGTTGGCATCAGTTGAAATATAAAACCTCTTAAATTCGATATCAATTCCCTCCAGATGTCCTTTATTATCGTAATGAGGTGTAACTCCATTTGATTTTATTTTCACTCCATAA
>JBLIZK010000005.1:0-4638 GCA_048859825.1 Paludibacter sp. | reverse complement strand
TCTGTATTAAAAAACAAACTTTTTTTTACCGAAACAAATCCAAACACAACTATTCAAATAAAATTATCAAATAAAGGCAACACCAACGAACTGATAAAGCTTGATTATAAAGTAGGAAAGCTTTTATCGTTCCGACAGGACAATGAAAATTTCAGCGAATACATTAACTTACCGGCATTTAAGGATACTGTAATATATCAAACCGTAAGTTACCGCAGAAAAATATCGGCCACAGAATTATACCGATACCAGAATAACTGGCGCGAATCGTCAATTATCCTGACAGCATCGTCTGACGATGATCTGAAATCGACAGCTCTACAAATGCGTAAACTGAACAGTAGTTTTGAAAACACCCGAAACCAAAGTTCATCGCCACTAAATGTGGATTATCAGATTTATAATTTACTGTCGTCACAACCTATACGAAACAATATCAGAACCTACGGAAGTATATTGTTTAAGAAAAACCGTGAGTTACAATACAATATGGGTGTGCAAAGCGTATACTTCGGAAGTTCCGAAGAGAAATTTGATTTCACCCGTCAGTTCCTCTACAATATGAGGTATATGAGTAAACATAACGACATACAACTCGGCTATAATGTAAGTAATAATAGTTTACACACCCTAAATGGTAGGGGTATAACGGGGCTTTATCGTTTGTCGGGAAATACAACAATAAATTATGCTGTAATACAAAACCCATTTTCAAATATTTTTGGCCAAAGTGCCGGAGCAGGCTTTAACATCGGCCCTTTATCGTTAAACGCTGAAGTAGTAAACGAAAATGAACTAAATAACAACTATAAAGCAACATCGGCCGGAGCCGGGATAGGTGTAAACCTGTTCAAAAGCCATACTATCAACCTACAACTGCTTGGTTCTAAAGTTGGAATGCCTGCACAGTCGGGCAGAGATACATCGGTACTCGGTCTAAGTTATCGGTTTACCTACAATGTGAGGTATAAAAATTTCAATTTACGTCTGAACCACTCAAGTGCTGCAAACAACTACATTTTGAATTCAGGGTTACAACAAACAAATCTGGACACCCGCTTACGACTGAATAATAAAATTTATTTTACATTATACGGAAACCGTCAGTTGTACACTTCAACCCGTTATCCTTACAACTTTTACAATCTAACAAACAATAATATTACCGATAATGCACGCTTATCAATGTCGTATTATACCGGTAATGTTATTTTTCAGGTTGGACCGAATTACAATTCATCAATTCGCAACTTAATATCAGGCAGTTACCGAAGTGAATATCAGACTTATCAACCAGGAATCTGGACATCAGCTACCGTTAAAATAAACGGTTACCGTTCAATTTCGCCCAACCTTACGATAAGCAATATCTGGTTCAGGTTTAACACAACCGACCCCGGATTGACGAATTACAACCTGGATAAAAACCTCACGTACTCAGTAGGTTTAAACTACTACGACCCCAATTGGCGTGTATATGCCTACTATACAAGTGGTTCGACCAGCGATTTATACCGCAGCATTCAAATTGACGACAAACCAACCTTATCGAGTAGTATTCAGTTCCGTCCGTATTACGAGAACTACTTTTTCAACCGTAAATTGAAACTGAGTGCCTACATTAATTATACATATTACATGCCTTCGGGACGTGAGAATATTATGTACAATGTCCGGTACGACCATTTCCTGAAAAATGGATGGAACCTGAATGTGTCCGCATTTATGTTTACCAACGTGCGTGTGGTTGATGAGGGACGTGTTTCAACAAAGGATATGAACCTTATGGTAGGTGTTACAAAAGCGTTCAATATACAACAACCACGACAGAAATACCACGATATTAAACTCCGCTTTTTTAACGACCTTGACGGAAACCGTATTAAAACGGATAATGAACCTCCGGTTTCGGATATTGTGGTAGGTGTGGAAAAAGATGTGCTTAGCAGAAACGAAGCTAGCGCCATTCCTGAAATCCGTTTAATATCCGATTTGGATGGGCAGGTAAGTATCGATAATTTGCCTCGCGACAAATACAAATTCAGCTTTTCACCTGTAAACAATCTGGAATATCTCTACTTTTTGGATGGTACAGAACAGTTGATTGAAAATACGAAAAACCGTGTTATAAACGTACCACTTGCCGAAAGTTTTAAAATTCGTGGAAAAATTATAGTTCACCGCGACCCTAACAGCACAGAAGGAAAACTGGACATGAGTGGTGTACGTGTAACTGCCAAAGCCGCAAATGGGGAAAACTACTCAGTTCTTACCGATAACTTTGGCAGCTTTGTGATTAGTGTGCCAAATGCCGACAAATACTCTGTAAAAGTCAACAATGTGTTTGGTGAGTATTTCCGTATTGACAACGACGAAATACAGGTACAGTTTAGCAATAACAAAACGGTGAACGTAGACTTTATTTTTGTAGAACAAAAACGCCAGATTCAGTTCGACAATGGTAATCAGTTTTACAACTTCAATAGTATTGGCAATCAATAGTCTACAGGTTTTATTTTGCAAATATTGCAACCGAGGCATCGGGTAAACCGTCTACACTGGCTTTTAATACAATTTTACCTTTTGGCCCAAGGCTTTGCACAATACACAGCGCTTTGCCAAAATACAAATTACGCAACGGCTTTTTGAGTGAATTATGATCGTGCTGACAGCCATTATCGGTACCGGCAATCAGTCCGGGACCCTCAACTGAAAAGCTTACCAAATTATCGGCCAAAGGATGTGCCGTTCCGTTTTCGTCTATCAGCTCCACAGTTACGAACGACAAGTCGCTGGCATCGGCCTTTATCTTCGAGCGGTCGGCTGTCAGGCGAATTGCTATCGGTTTTCCTGCTGTTTGTATTTCGCGTTCCAGAACAACATTTCCATTTTTGCGGGACACTGCTTTGATGGCTCCCGGCTCGTATTTCACACGCCACATTACATGCAAATCATCACTCGCTTTAGAGCGCTTGCCCAGCGATTTGCCGTTTAAGTACAATTCAACTTCATCGGCATTGTTATAATACGCCCACACATCAACCATTTTACCCGGTTCCCAATTCCAATGGGGGAAAATATGCAAGACGTTTTGACTTGTCCATTCGCTCTGATACATATAATACACATCCTTTGGGAAACCGGCCAAATCCACAATACCAAAATAAGAACTTCGCGAAGGCCACCAATAAGGTGTCGGTTCGCCCAAATAATCAAAGCCCGTCCAGATATACTGACCGGCAATATGATTCATTTTTTTTACCATTTTCCAGCTTGTTTCGTGCGTAGAACCCCAGGGAGCATGGTTATTATCGTATGCCGAACATTTCTGAATAGGATTATGAAAGGGGATGTCCCATCGCACAGGCCAAATATGCATACTGTCCGAAGGCATCAGGTAAAAACCACGGGTTTGAAGCGACGATACCGACTCCGTTACAATAAATGGTTTTCCCGGGAAACGTTTTGGTACGGCGGCAAAATCCTTCTCGTGATAATTAAAACCAATCATATCCAACGAACCGGCTACAAAGAGAGGGTTTTTATCGCCCGTTTCGTTACATCCTGCAGTTACAAGTCGGGTAGTGTCGTATTTTTTCACAATATCCACCAGATGTGTGGTCAATAACGCATTCAGATTCACTTTTACAGCATCGTTACTTTGTGTCTTTGGGGCATTTAACAGGATATTTGCCTGTTGCAAATCCATGTCCTGCGATTCGGTATTGGCCCACTGCTCACCCACTTCATTGCCAATGCTCCAGCTAAAAACAGATGGATGATTGCGGTCCCGCAACAGCATATCGGTAAGGTCCCGCTCGTGCCACTCAGCAAAATCGGCCGAATAATCGTGTGTTGTCTTTTTCTTTTTCCACATATCAAAAGCTTCGTCCTGAACAATAAAACCCATGCGGTCGCACAAATCGAGCAATTCCGGTGCCGGTGGATTGTGTGACGTACGTAATCCGTTTACACCCATCGCCTTTAATATCTGCAACTGACGCTCCATAGCCCTCACATTTACGGCCGCACCCAATGCACCCAAATCGTGATGATTACAAACTCCATTTATTTTCAGGTGCTTACCATTCAGAAAAAAACCTTTGTCTGCATCAAACCGGAATGTGCGAATTCCAATAGATGTTACATAGCTATCCACCTTTTTCCCATCTAATTCGATTATTGTCAGCACCTTGTACAAGTACGGATTTTCAACATCCCATAGAACCGGGTTTGCTACCGAAAAATCAAGTTGCGAAACGGTGGTTCCGGAGTTTGCCAGTTGAACCATACCGGATGTTTGAGCCACCTTTTTAGCTTTAGCATTCAGCAGCTGATGCTTCACTATCGCGGTGGCATTCTTACCCGAAGAATTTTTAATACTTGTGCTGATATTTATTTTTGCTGACGACAAACTAACCTCAGATGTGAATATATATGTACCCCAATGATCCACATGAATAGGATGAACCGTTGTGAGCCACACATTACGGTAAATACCCGACCCCGAATACCAACGGGAGTTAGGTTGTTTGGAATTATCCACTTTCACCGCCAACACATTGGGCGAATTATATTTTACAAACGGAGTTAAATCGTACCTGAAGCCAATGTATCCGAAAGGTCGTTTTCCCAGAT
>JBLIZK010000004.1:0-4138 GCA_048859825.1 Paludibacter sp. | reverse complement strand
ATTGTTTGTTTTTCGTAACCGATGTACGAAAACAGCAGTGATGCAGTTTTCGGAATCGTAATAGAGAATTTACCGTCGAGGTCGGTAATGGTACCATTGGAGGTTGAACCCACCTCCAAAATGCTAACACCCATCAGGGTTTCGCCTTTGTTGTCCTTTACTGTTCCTTTAATATTGACCATTTGTGCATAAGCCCAAACTGGTAAAAGAAACATGATAAGTCCAAGTGTCAATCGTTGTTTAATGGTGACTTTCATAGATTGTTTTTATTCATTGATTTTTAAATAGTAATTTACACATGATTTGATTTACGGCATACTACACTAAGTTTTCATTCTTATATTGATTTTTGGGTTACACGTCGGAGTTATTCGAGTGGCAAAAATAGCTATTCCGATGTTTTCACACTTTTCGGCAGATTACATTTTATTTGGTTATCGTTACATCTATGTTAAATTAAGGATATTCTGACATAGGTTTTGGCTCAATGAACAAATCGCAAAAAAAAGCGAAGGTCATTCTGACTTCGCTTAGTTGTTTATATTATCCGGTAATTTATCAGCTTTGTTTTGGGCTACTGTATTCTTTAGGTGACACGCCATAGTGCTCCCTGAATAGAGTTGAGAAATGCGATAGGTTTGTAAAACCAAGAGCGTAGCATATTTCGGACACAGTAAGTTTTTTGTTGAGCAATAATTCGGCTGCCTGTTTCAGGCGAATCGATTTAATAAAATCACGAGCCGACATATTTGTAAGTTCTTTCAGTTTACGGTGCATATGTACCCTGCTCATACCGACTCCATCGGCAAGCATTTCTACGTTCAATTCAGGGTCGGCAATATTATCGTTTATGATTTTAATTATTTTTTCCAGTAAAACCTGGTCGTTTGGTTTAAGCACAATTTGTTTAATCAGGGCCTTGTTCTCCTCTGCGTCCATCGCTTTGGGTTCTAGTCTAACCCTGTTTTCAATTATGCCAGCTGCCCGTTTTTTAAGTAATTCCACATTAAACGGCTTTGCAATATATGCATCGGCTCCTGTATCAAACCCTTCAGCCTTATCCTCGTCGCTTGAGCGCGCAGTAAGCAGAATAACCGGAATATGTCTGGTGTCGGTATTCCCTTTTACCTTTTTACACAATGCAATTCCATCCATTTCGGGCATCATTACGTCACTTATTATCAGGTCGGGTTTGTTTCTGAGTATATAATCCAAAGCTTCGAGCCCGTTAGCACATTCGTGTACATGATATATGGGAGCAAACTCACTTACCAGATAATGCCTTATTTCCGGTTCATCATCAACAATTAATATTCTGAAATTCGTTTTTGGTTTCACTATGGCTTGTGTTGTTGAATCTGTACCAAGTAGTTCAAACCTTTTTTCGTCGGTATGCGATATTTTCTGAGTATTGTTGGCACTAAACTCGGCCGAGGAAAGATGAGAATTACCCAAAGGTAAGCGGATTACAAATTCGCAGCCATTTGCATTTACTTTGTTTCTGGCAAAAATATCGCCATGCATTAGCTCTACAAGGCTTTTTGCAAGGTGCAAACCAATACCGGTACCAAAATTTACCTGAGTTTGGGTATTATCAACCTGATAGAAACGTTCAAAAATACGCTCAATTTTATCTTCCTCAATACCAATTCCTGAATCAGATATCGTAATTTCGAATGTATCCGGGTTTTCAGCACTCAAACTAAGCCGATTAAATGTTTGCAGTTTAACCACTATTTCACCATTATCGGGGGTAAATTTAAATGCATTCGATAAAATATTGACCAATACTTTGTCAAAATTGTTACTATCAATCCATACTAACAATGACTCGAACGAATGTTCAAATTCAAAACGAATACCCCGCTTTTTTGCCTGATATTCAAAAGTAGTCATCAGGTCGTCAATAAATGCCACCATATCAGTTTCACCCATTTTTACATACATCTGCCCTTTATCAATCTTACGTATATCAAGCAACTGGTTAATTAACCTCAAAATACGCTGCGCATTTCGGTACATTAACTGATAAACAACTTGTTTTTCCTTGTCAGAATTTTCGAGTAATAGTTTTTCAAGTGGGCTAATAATCAGGCTCATCGGCGTTCGTATTTCGTGCGAAATATTGATAAAGAACTGTAATTTACCTTCATTTACCTGCTCCAAATGTTCACGGCGCATTATTTCCTGACGACTTCTTATCCTGTCAGAAACAATACGGTATATTATCCAACCCAATACAAATATTAATATGAAGTAAATTGTTTTGGCCAGAGTATTCAAATAATAGGGTGGATGAATTATGATTGCAACCACTTTTTCTTCCGATTGCCGGTTATTCAATACTGCCTTCACTCTTAATCTATAGTTTCCATAACTAAGATTAGTAAAACTGATCCGGTTCACACCTTTATCTGTTTTCACCCATTTCTGACTCAGGCCTTCGAGCATATACTCATAACTAACATTTTGTGTGTTACCAAAATCGAAGGTTGAAAACTCAAACGAAAGCATATTATCCTTATAGCTCAATTCTAACTCTTTAACATCTGCAATATCATCTTCGGCAATTGTAAAAGCTCCCGACTTTTTGCCTTTTACAATATGCTTATCGAACACATAAAAACCGGTTAGATGACATTCTAATGATTGTAAATTATGATTTACATCTGCAGGGTAAAAAAGACTCACACCTGCCACACCACCAAAAATCAGTTCACCTTTACTTGTTTGAGCCGATGCTCCCATTGAAAACTCGTTGCCCTGAAGGCCATCGGCCGAATAAAAATTGGTGAATTTGTGTAACTGCCTGTCATATTTTGAAATTCCATTAAATGTACTAATCCATATATCACCGTTCAGATCTTCCTGTATAGCACATACTGCATTATCGGCTAAACCGTCGTTTTTGGAGTATATAGTCCATTTATTAGCTTTTGTATCCAAATTAGCCAAGCCATTGGTTGTTCCAAACCAGATATGGTTATTTTTATCACTGAGTATCGATGTTACAACATTTCCGGGTATTCCGCCCTGACTTTTTCGGTAATTGGTAATTCGGCCTGTACGTATATCTATTTTACTTGCACCTTCGTATGTACCTGCCCAAATATGTCCTTTATTGTCGTTTATAATACAATTCACCCAATTATTCGCAATTCCCGTGGAATCTTCTTCGTGAAACAGAAATTGTTTTATCCATTTTTTTTGTTGTGAATGAAACACCTGTACCCCTGCGCCGTTTGTACCCACCCAGATATTTTTATCAGAATCGGATGTTATAGACATCGCTTTGTTTACCGAAGATAAATTTTTTGATGCGATATTATTCGCATAGGATACCACCTGCCCGCTTTGTTTATTAAAATACAACAATCCATCAACATACGACGCCAACCACAAGCCCACATCATCAGTTCGATGTATTGACATGATTGTAGCCGATAAACCACTAACTTTACCCGGAAGTTCATAATGCTTTGAGATGCCTTTACTAACTCTGTAAAGTCCATCGTTGTCTGTGCCCACCCATAAAACTCCATTGTCTTCTTTTAATACTGACATTACGCAATTTAATCCCACTAAGCTTTGATAGAAAGATTTTCGTCCGATATAATTGAATTTATTAGGGTGTTCGGGCGAGAAGAAAACACCTTTCTGAAACAAACCCAGCCATAAATTGCCTACTTTATCCTGTAAAATAGAGTGTACTTTGGTTTGTGCAAAACTAAACATGGAAGTACGCAGTCTGTAATCCTCCAGTTTGTTGGTTAGTTTATTCAATATCTTCAAACCTATACCGTCGGTTCCGACCAACACATTGCCATCTCTATCAATATATATATTCTTTACAGGTAATGTGATGGATGGATTTACATACGGTATATGCGTGAAAAGTGCTCCCGACTTTTCCACCACATAAAGACCTCCTGTAAGGGTCCCAATATAGATATTGCCGGCATTATCAGCACATATATCCGAAACCTGATTACTTATATTTCCGTAATTTGAGTTGAACGAGAGGATTGATTTATCGGCATGTAACACGCGGTTTACACCCTGATTCTCAGAACCTATCCATAGGTCTCCGTTTTTAGCCTGTAGAACAGTCGTTAAATAGCGGCTTGATAGTTTATTA
>JBLIZK010000003.1:0-6953 GCA_048859825.1 Paludibacter sp. | reverse complement strand
AAAGCACTATTTCTACAAAACCGGATTTAGCCTTTTTGTTATCTATCTGTAAGGTTACAAATAAATAATTGGCACTTTCGGCATTTTCAGTTTTTACAACTTTCACACCCGGATAGTTTACAGTGGCATTATAATCTTTAATATTATCGGCATATATAAGTAGTTGCATCTGTGGATTTTTCATTCCTACCCACCAAAAAGCAGGCTCCACGCGCTTGATTCCGGCCATTAGGCTAAAGCTGAGCAAGAGCAAAATTGCAAGGACTGACTTTCTCATTATCGATGAAATTTAGTTGAAAAAGGGTTAGAAAAAGAAAATAGTTGAGGGTAAAACCCTACCCGCAACTATTTCCGACCAAACAACACATGGAATTAATGTTTGATAAAATAATAACTTTTATCAAGTTCATTAAAAATAATAGTATATGTACCTGCGGTATACATCAGATTATCGCCACCCTGTACACCAAAGCCATAAGGTAATGATGCACCACCCCAGTTTACATCCCAGTTTCCATTTGCACGTATTTTTACACCCTGAGTAGCGTCGCCGGCAAATGTGTATGTTTTATACCAGATAGTACTATTGGTCGATGCTGCTTTTGTAAATACTTCGTCAGCACCCCAACCATTAATATCTCCGATTAATCCGATAAGTGAATAATTTGCAAGCGTTGGTGCTGAAACAGCAGTCATTTCAAGTGTATTTTTAACCGAGTTAAGCGTAATAGTGTACCAGCCATCAGCAGCCACTTTAATATCGGATGAACCACCATCGTTATACACAAAATTACCTCCTGATATTCCCCACTGTATATTCCAGTTGCCTAAATCTCGGATTATCTTAAATCCTTTCGACGATTCAAAATAACCTGTATAGGTAAAAGTACCATCACCATCTTTGTTATAAGCATTTCCGGTAACGATATTCAGCGGATAAAGCGACACACCCAAACCGGCTACTGAATTATTCCAGCTACCATCGCCTATAGCTCCACCAATTAGATACCATAAACGCGGAGTGTTAACAGTATATGGCTTCAACAATGAGTAAGGTGTAACCGACACAGTGGCTGTAGTAGCTCCTGTTCCGCTGTATGAATTCTTTGTAAGTGTTGTTCCTCCATTTTTCACAGTGGCTACAAGACGTGTGTACAATGTGGTGGCTACAGTACTATTCATACTGTCAATTATCAGATTAAGATCGGCATTTTGGATCTTCACTTTTGCACCAGCCACTAAAGCTTTGTTTACAGGGCGATTATACGTTTCACTAAACTTATTATCCTTTGATATCTGCAAAATATAGCTCACCGTGCTACCTTCGGTTAGAGGCAATGCTGTGGCGATATTCAACAGTTCAGTTGAATCGTTGGCAGCTGCTTCGGTTAAGGTAACAGTGGCATTTACTGTTGTAGCCACAAAAGAGGTATCGGTAAGTGCCACCTGATCGTACGAACCGGGTTCAGCAACAAACTGGTTGGCATATGGATCTTCGCACGAAAACAGCATAGTACCCGTTAATGCCAATGCTACTATATATATTCCTGATCTTTTCATTTTATAACTTTTTTAAAGGTTGAGTATAAACCGATTGTTATATTCAATCGGTTTATACGATTAGTAATTTAATTATTGAATAAAATAATAGCTTCCGTCAATGTCGTTAAATATTATAGTGTATATACCTTTCTTATAAGGGATATTAGCTCCATTATTTACTCCTACACCTGCCGGAAATTTACCAAATCCCCAGTTCGTATCCCAACCACCATTGGCACGGAATTTACAACCTCCATCGCTGGCAGCATTGGCAGTAAATTCATGTTTTACATACCATATATGGCTCTGTGTATTTGTATTAGGTGTCAGAGCCAAATCGGATGCCCATCCGTTAAATTCACCAATTAAGCCAATTAAAGTATAGTCCTTAGTAGGTGCTGTAGCCGCAGTAATTGTCAGTTTATTGTCGATAGAGTTCAGTGTGAGTGTATAATAACCACTGGTTGGAACGGTTATATTTCCACCCGTACCATAAGTTGGCGTTCCGTCAGTCATACCCCACTGTGGCGACCATGTACCAATATCCCGAATTAATTTGAAGCCAGAAGCTGCATCGAAATAACCAGTATATGTAAAGGTACCATCGCCTGATGCTGCATCGTAGGCATTACCAGCCACTACACCTAAAGGAATAAGACTGCTTCCCAGACCTGCTGTATTATTATCCCAAACATTACCAAGTCCAATTATATACCACGGACGTAAAGTTACTTCGTAATAAGGAGCAAGTGGTTCGATATATGGTTTCACTTTTAATGTAATCACATTCGAAAACAAAGGTTTTACAATGGTATCATTATCAACAGGATTGTTAACAGCATCGCTAATAATGGCTTTTAATCGAACATAAACAGTCAGCGAAGGTAGAGGCTCTGTAAAGCTACCTCCATTCAGAGCAATAAGAGCTTTGTTTACTTCTTTGGTATTAACCGCCACTTTTTCGCCATTAATAGTTGTTGCCAGTTCTTTGTATGTTCCGGCAGCAAATGTGCTGCTTAGCGATACCTGAGTAGCGTATGTAACCGCAGCCGTAAAACCATATTCAGGTTGTACGCAGGTTAAGGAATCCATATTGAGTGCTGCATTCTCATGTTTCAGTTCATAGGTCCAGTTACTAAACTGTGGTTGGTTTAGCTGAAAAGTCAGCGTTCCATCCAGCGCTTTGGTATTTATAACCGGATCTATTGCTTCTTCGCAGCTGAATAAACTCACTGCAACCAAAGCCATCCAAAAATATATTCTGATGTTTTTCATAAATATCGTTTTATAATAATTTCGATTTAAATATCAATAAAATTAGTAACCAGGGTTTTGAACCAAATTTGGATTAACCGATAAATCGGAAACCGGAATAGGGAACAAATTGTAATCGGTGCTGAATGCAGAGCCGGCAGCTGAGCCACCTTTCCAATCCCAGGTATAACTGTTGCTACCTCCGTAGTAGCCAAAGCGGATTAAATCCATACGACGGCGACCTTCAAAGTAGAATTCACGCGCCCATTCATCCGCTAATAATGATAAAGATATGTTGGTGCTGGTAATTTTAGGACTTACCACATGAGCACGGGTTTGAAGTGCATTTACAGCGTCGAAAGCAGATAAACCTCCTTTGGCAGCCCCACCGCGTAGTACTGCTTCGGCATAAGTTAGATTGGCTTCGGCAGCACGGAACAATGGCACGTCAGTATCCACAAATTGAGAACTTTTGGTTGATGCACCATCAGCACGTTTGTTACTCCATTTGCGAACTGATAAGCCTTGTTTAAACTGAGTGTACGATGCAATTGTAATCGGGTCAACTCCTTTGCTCTCAGAGGTGTTCCATCCCCAGAACAAAGCTCTGTCGTCGCCGGCTTTAGTAATTAAAGTTGTAGCATCCTGTCCGTTTAAGTCGTCGTTCGAAACTCCATTAGGAAAGAATTTTTTGGTAAGTGTAGCACGTGCGCGGTTACCGCTCCAACCTTCGGAAGTGCCATAAGCAGGCATACCACTTGTTTGTGTTGATGCTATAAGGTACAATGCATTACCCCAGCTTTTGGTATAAGTACCATCGCAGGCAATTGGTAAAATAATTTCGTTCGGAGCTTTGTTAACCGATGAATTATCCACAGTTCCGGCATTGTCGCCCATAAAAAGATGTGTATAATCCGGAGCTAAAGTGTAACCCGACTGCATTACCTGATACGCATAATCAGCAGCTTCGTTCCATTTAGCTGTACCAGTATAAACTTCGGCATTCAGATACATACGTGCAAGGAGCATTTTAGCAGCTACTTCGTCGGCTCGATAATAAGGTGCTTGCTTAGCTGCGTACATATCAGGCAAAGCTGTTTTAAGTTCACTTTCTATCCATACAAACAAATCGGCACGATCAATCTGACGTGGAGGAGTAGTTGAAACTACTTCGGCAAATGGCACATTTCCAAACATGTCCATCAGAAAGAAATAATTCAATGCACGCATAAAACGCACTTCAGCTCTTTGCTTTACAATTTTATCATCGGTTGCTCCATCTGTTTCGGTCAGAAAAAGATTGCACATAGAGATGCCAAAGTAAAAACGGGCATATAAACCTTCAACCATGTCGTGCGACGATGTCCACTTATTAAAGTTGAGTTCCGGCACACCGGGGTCGCCCCAGGAGCAAATGGCCTCATCGGTTGATAATTCGTTCAAATTCCAAATCAGTCGGATAAACGATGAGGTACCTTCGTCAATATTCGCAAGGTCGCCACTACCTGAAGGACCTTGCTGACCGGTTAGGGCCAAATTGGCATAGATTTTTACGAACACACTATCGGCATTGAACACCTGTTGGGTCGATGGGTCTATAGGCGTCACATTCAGGTCGTCGACACAGGATGTAATGCTCAAAGTACTAAGCATTAACATTATTCCGGCTATATATTTTACTATCTTGTTCATAATAATTATTTTTTCAATGAATTAAAAATTAAGGGTTAAACCAACCACAGTCTGGAATGGACGTGGATAAATACTCTTATCAATTCCCCCCGACATTTCAGGATCAAGTCCTTTGTATTTGGTAAATGTGGCCACGTTTTGAGCTGTAGCTGATACACGACCGTTTACTTCTAATCCGGCTATGTGTTTAAAACTATAACCCAATGTAATGTTGTCCAAACGAAGGAAAGAGGCATTTTGTACATAATAATCGGAGAAATACCAATTCGTCTTACCAGTAAAATTGGTTTCCAGCGCCGATTTAGCAACATTTGACAAGAAACCTGAAGTTGAATATACACCACCTATGCCTATATTCGCTTTTGATGCAGCCACATCGTTGAATACATAATTACCCATGTTGGCATGCATTGAAAAACCTAAGTCAAGATTTTTGTATACAAACTTTGAGGTGAAGCCCATAGTTACATCCGGAGCAGCATGGTGATACATATAACGGTCGTCGTCATTTATATTTCCATCGCCATTACGGTCGACATATAGCCCTTCGATAGGTTTATTGTTGCTATCGTATACCTGTTCGTACACATAGTACGACCATGCAGGGAAGCCTTCGGCTACTGCCTGTACTTTATTTCCTGTACCGGACGAAATGGATTCGCCTGCATCCAGAACTGTTGCATTACTGGTGATTTTGGTCACCTCGTTGTAGTTATAGGTTACATTGTAAGTCAAATCCCAGGTGAAATTTTTGGTAACAACAGGTTTCGCATTTACACTGAATTCTATACCTTTATTAAATAAAGAACCTACATTCTGTATCACCACATTGCTAAAATTACTTCCCTGAGCAATAGGGGCAGTTGTAAAAATTAAATCTTTGGTTGGTCGGTAATAGGCTTCAAGCGAAGCAGTAATGCGGTTGTTTAACAATCCTAAGTCAATACCTGCGTTGTAAGTAGTTGTTTCTTCCCATTTCAATTTGGGGTTATAAGCCGATGGACGCCATGACGTATAATAAATTGTACCAAACGGATAATAAGCACCACTCTGACTGGCATAATAGGATGCCATATATGAATAGTTGTCCGAAGTTACATTTTGTTGACCAGTAACACCATATCCCAATCGTAGTTTCAAATCCGAAATGGTTTCAGAGTTTTTAAGGAAAGTCTCGTTAATTTTCCAGGCTAAAGCAGCCGAAGGAAATAATCCCCAGCGATTTTCGGCAGAGAAGCGTGATGTACCATCGTAACGAACTGTTGCGGTTAACAACAACTGATTTGATAAATTATAATTGGCACGTCCAAAGAAAGATACAAGATAAGATTCACTTGCCCATTCTTTTTCGCTTGTTTGGTCGTTGGTATGGTCATTTCCATCGATACCGTGAATAAGATCAACAATACCTGCATAACTATTACTTCCGTCGTTATAGAAATGTTGCCATTCATAACCACCCATAATATCAAACTTATCATTTCCAAACTCTTTAGCATATTGCATGTAATAGGTCAATTGCTTGTTGGTTTTGTATTTTTCTTCGTAGCCGGTATTACCCCACAAGTGGTTACTACCTGATGTTACAGGAATGGTAGTGGTTTGTTTCCCGTTTGCCACATTCATACCCAGCATTAAGTGTGCACGCAAGTCAGGTAAAAAATGGAATTTGTAATCCAAATCGGCATTCATAATCAAATCGTTCGAGCGGGTACGATCATCTTTCAGTAGTAAAGTCGACAAAGGGTTTTTGGTGGCTAATGAATTAGCTTTTACTCCAAATTCCGTAGTATTAGTATACCATTGCCAGTATCCTCCAAAGGTATCATAAAGCGGGTCTTCTGAAGTAACCGGTTGAGTTGGGTCCATTACTGCAGCTGCATTTACCACGCCGGTTTCGGCATAACGGTTGCGGGCAAACATCCCTTTCACATTAAATGATGTAGTAAGGTGATCGTCAAGGAATGATGGATTTACACCTACCGAAGCTGTATAACGTTCAAAATTGGATGTTTTGAGTGTACCGTTCTGATTTGTATATCCCACGTTTACACGGTATGGCATATTTTTTAGTCCACCAGCAATACTTAAACTATGGTCATGACCAATAGCCGTTTGATAAATTTGCTTTTGCCAATCGGTGTTTTCGGTACCTAAAAGCGATACAGCTGTGGAGTTGGCTCCATACAAAGCAGTTACATACTCGCGAAATTCGTTCCCATTCATTACATCAAGTGTTTTGGCAACTGTTCCTACCGAGAAATTTCCACTGTACGAAATACGGGGTTTCGAATTCTTCTGACCGCGTTTTGTGGTGATAATAATTACCCCGTTTGATGCACGCGAGCCGTAAATGGCTGCAGCCGATGCATCTTTTAATACAGTAAACGATTCGATATCGTTCGGGTTAATGGTGCTTAATGGATTAGCTACTCCTTTTACACCTTAGATCGGAAGAGCGTCGT
>JBLIZK010000002.1:0-12269 GCA_048859825.1 Paludibacter sp. | reverse complement strand
TGGCAATTACTTCGTATTCGTTTTTACCCATCACAGCCCCCAACAGATTTTCCGCCAGAATAAAATCGGCTTCAGCCTTGTTGTATGGATTGATGGATTTTACGCGAACATAGTCAATATTTGGCCCCACGCAAAGCGCAGTATTCGAAGGCAATGTCCAAGGAGTTGTGGTCCATGCCAGAAAATAGGCGTTCTTTTCAGCTTTAATTTTAAACTGTACTACTGCCGTAGTATCTTTCACATCGCGATAGCAACCCGGTTGGTTCACTTCGTGGGTAGAAAGTCCGGTGCCGGCAGCCGGAGAGTAAGGCTGAATGGTGTAGCCTTTATATAATAAGTTTTTGTTGTAAAGCTGTTTGAGCAACCACCACAGTGTTTCGATGTAGCGATTGTCGTAAGTGATGTACGGATCATTCATATCCACCCAATAGCCCATTTTGGTGGTAAGTTCTTCCCATTCTTTGGTATATTTCATTACATCGTTTCGGCAGGCAGCGTTGTATTCGTCTACGCTGATCTTTTTTCCGATGTCTTCTTTGGTAATGCCCAGTGATTTCTCCACACCAAGCTCTACAGGAAGTCCGTGCGTATCCCATCCTGCCTTCCTTTTTACCTGAAAGCCCTGCATGGTTTTGTAACGACAAAAAATATCTTTGATAGCACGAGCCATCACGTGGTGAATACCCGGCATACCGTTGGCCGAAGGAGGTCCTTCATAAAATACAAAGGATGGTTTTCCCTCACGGGTTTTGATACTCTTATGAAACACATCGAGTTCCTGCCAGCGTTTGAGTTGCCCCTTGTTAACGTCGGACAGGTTGAGGCCTGAATATTCTTTAAACTTTGTCATTGTTTCGCGTATACTTTGTCTATTTTATCTGAATTTACAATTGCCACTATAATGGCAATGGCCTGAAAAACAGGAGTGCAAAAATACAAAAAAAACAGCATAGTAAAAACAGAATGTAAGCCGAAAAAACGGACATAGTAGACAAAAAAAGAAGAGAACGATACAAATCATTCTCTTCTTTTATATAGTATATTGCAATTTACAATTACTCAGTAGGAGCCACTACAGTTTTGTTTGCTGTATAAACAAGTTTCAACGCATATGCTCTACGCAATTTCTGTTTAATCTCGTTTATAATACCCATTTTGGTATCCTTATCAGCTTTAATAGAAACTGTCATTTTACCCTGATCCGATTCGTTCATCGCACCACGTTCGCTGATAATGAAGTTTTCCAATTCAGATACATCGGCAAATGCATCGCCTAACTGAATACGGGTTTCAGAACCAAAAGATTTGACATATTGCTCCATTGGCTTACCAACATACACATAGCGTGTTAACGATTTATTTTCAAGTTTCTGAACTTCAGAGGCAAAGGGAGGTGAAACCCTCACTTTAAACGTTACCTCTTTCATAGTAGTTACAGCCATAAAGAAGAACAGGAACATGAAAATAATGTCAGGAAGCGAAGAAGTTGCCAATGCAGGCGTTTCTCTATCTTTATCTTTTCTAATTTGTGCCATTATTTTACCTTTCCATAATTTTTAGGCTCTGCTTCCGATATCTTTTGAGGATATACTTCCTGCACAGCCGTCTGATGTTCTTCATCTAAATCTGCAAATGCTTTTCCAAAACGTTGCTTTGATATTTCATCGCGCAACTCATTGTATGCAGCAACTAATTCGTTCTGAGCTTCAATGTAAGCCTGATACTGCGTATCCACGTCGTTTTGAAGTGAAATTACGTGATCTTTGGTAATTTCAATTGTTCCGATTAATGGAATTGTTACCGGTTTTTTTACCGGTAAATTCTCATCGTTGGCTTCATTTTTAATAAACTCCTTTGCTCTCTCTCTCAGGTCTTTAATACTAATCTCTTCTCCCTGAACCAATAATTGATTCTGGCTGTTGATTTTCACAACGAAAATGTTTCGTTTATTAACATCAACAGGTGGTACTTCAACGTCATCGGGTAGCGGCTGGGGCAAACGGCGCGCCAAACCAGTACTGGTACTCATCGAAGTTGTCACAAGGAAGAAAATAAGCAGCAAGAAAGCAATGTCGGCCATAGAGCTCGAATTAATCTCACTAGTTTTTCTTTTTTTTCCCATGATCTATTCTGGATAATTTGAGTAAAGTTACCCGATTTATTATTTAAACTTTCTGTATAGAGATGCACCTACAATTGTCAGAGCAAGTCCAACAAACAAAGCATACGATGCAAAAATTAGCATATCAGTAAACTGAGCCCAAAAACCTTCGTTTTCAGTACCTTCGTAACCAATAATTGAGATTTTTTCGCCACTTCCAAGGAACCAGGCTATTACAAATACCAACACAAAACCAATTAATGGTAAAAGTGTTTTCATTGCAGAAGCGGGGCTATCCATTAACTGCTTAACAAATGCTACCAAAGTCAAAACAATAGTAAGACCGATAGATAATATAAGCAAGAAATACATCCAGTAAATAAGCGGATCAGTAAATTTTGGAACTGTAAGCGCTTCTTCGCCAACCATTAGCGAATCAGCGTTACCTCCTACGTAAATTAAAACCACCAGAATCACAGACACAAGGCCTAACACCAATGCCGTTAATCCGGGAATTTTTTCTATTAATTTAGACATATGAGTTATGTTTTAAAAAAATTATTCGGAATTATTTTTTTGAGTGTTTAACGATGATATCAAGTAATGAAATAGAAGCATCTTCCATTTCGTTTGTCAACGATTCAATTAAAGTAAGAATATAGTTGAAGAATACCTGAAGAATCATCGCTACGATAAGACCGAATACAGTTGTTAAAAGGGCCACTTTCATACCACCTGCTACTACAGTTGCAGAGATATCACCCACCTGTTGGATTTTATCGAACGCCTGAATCATACCTACTACAGTTCCCAAGAACCCTAAAGATGGAGCAAGTGTGATAAACAACGATACCCATGTAAGGTTTTTCTCTAACAAACCTAACTGAACACCACCGTATGAAGCAACTGATTTTTCAACTACGTCGATACCTTCGTCGAAACGAGAAAGACCCTGATAGAAGATTGATGCTACAGGACCACGAGTATTGCGGCAAACATCCATAGCAGCTTCAACACCACCTTTAGACCATGCTTCGTCCATGTTAGTTAAAAGTTTTTTAGTGTTTGTAGAAGACAAACTCAGGTAGATAATACGCTCAATACAAAGAGCCAAACCTACGATTAACGCGAAAGCGATAGGAGCCATCCAGCCGGCACCACCTTCAATAAATTTTTGTTTTAGACCTTTGTGCATACCACCTTCTTCAGCTGCGGGAGCAGCTTCTTCAGTTACCTGAGCTGAGTCAGCAACAGCTGAATCTGCTACAGCAGTAGTTTGAGCAGTAGCGGTAGAATCCTGAGCTACCACATTAAGAGTGCTTCCAAAGCTAAAAATCGCTACGATTGATAAGATTGCAAATACCTTTTTCATTTTACTTTTTTTTTGAGTTGTAAATTGTTGATTTTATTATGTTATTGTTTTAATTCCAAAATGTAGACTGGCGGAGAGGAAGAGATTCGAACTCTCGATACCCTTTAGGGGTATACACGCTTTCCAGGCGTGCCTCTTCAACCACTCGAGCACCTCTCCAAAACGCGGCGAAGATAAGAAAAAATTATGAAAAACAAGATATAAATGCGTTTTTATGCCGAACAAAATTGACACAATTGCGTTTTTAATATATTTTTTAAAAGAATTATCGCATTTTAAACAGTTTCAATGAATTTTCTGTCGTTATTTTGTTTAATTCCTTCAGGTCAATTTCCATAATTTCCGCCATCTTTTTGGCTATTATTCCCGTATATGCACTTTCGTTTCGAGTTCCTCTGTAGGGTGCAGGCGTTAAATAGGGCGCATCTGTTTCAAGCAACAATCTGTCCGGTCCTATCTGAGCTATTACCTTATCCAATCCCGCATTTTTAAATGTTACAATTCCGTTTATTCCCAAATAAAAATCAGGAAATGAAAGTAATTGTACGGCCTGCTTATACGTTCCGGTAAAGCTATGAAACACCCCTCTCAAACCACTGTTTTTGTATTTTTCAAATACCCGAAGTGTTTCATCAAAAGCATCGCGTATATGAATAATTACCGGCAAATTATATGCAAGCGACCAATTAAGTTGCGCCTCCAAACAAAAAATCTGCTTATCCAAATGGGTTTTGTCCCAATATAAATCAAGTCCGATTTCGCCTATGGCAATGTAATCACGGCGCTTCAATTCCGACTCAATCAAGGCTAATTCAGTTTCAAACGTTTCGTTTACACTTGTAGGATGCAAACCAATTGCTGCATGGCAATAACCGGAAAAACGATTTTCGAGCGCCAACATGCGGGGCAATGATTCGGAATCAACATTGGGCAGAATAATATGCTCAACGCCGGCCTCCTTTGCCCGCTGAATTACGGTTTCAATATCTGCATCAAACTCTCCGGAATAAATATGTGAGTGCGTATCAATCATCTACTCCCACTCAATTGTTGCCGGTGGTTTTGAACTGATATCGTATACAACCCGGTTGACTCCTTTTACCTTGTTAATAATTTCGTTCGACATTTTCGCAAGAAACTCGTAAGGCAATTGTGCCCAATCAGCCGTCATAGCATCAGTAGAAGTAACAGCACGCAATGCTACAGCATTCTCGTAAGTACGTTCATCGCCCATTACACCTACCGACTGTACAGGCAACAGGATAACACCTGCCTGCCAAACTTTGTCGTATAAATTCCACTCACGCAGTCCGTTGATGAAAATATCGTCGGCTTCCTGCAAAACACGCACTTTCTCCGGAGTGATATCTCCCAGAATACGCACTGCCAATCCGGGACCGGGGAAAGGCTGACGTTGGAGAAGATGATGCATCATCCCCATTTCCGTTCCCACGCGACGTACTTCATCCTTAAACAAAAGACGCAATGGCTCACATAATTTGAGGTTCATTTTTTCAGGCAAACCACCCACATTGTGGTGCGATTTAATCACATGACCTGTAATCGACAGAGACTCAATAATATCCGGATAAATTGTACCCTGAGCCAACCATTTTACATCTTTAATTTTGTGCGCTTCGGCATCGAACACATCAATAAAACCGGCACCAATAATTTTACGTTTTTGCTCCGGATCCGATACTCCGGCCAATCTTTCGTAAAAATAATCCTTTGCATTTACACCAATCACATTCAGCCCAAGGTGTTCATAGTCACTAATAACATTTTCGAATTCATTTTTACGAAGCAAACCATGATCCACAAAAATACAGGTCAGATTTTTACCAATTGCTTTGTGTAACAAAACCGCAGCTACCGACGAATCAACTCCACCTGACAAGCCCAACACTACTTTATCGTCGCCTAATTGTTGTTTTAACTGCGCTACCGTAGTCTCAACGAAAGAGGCAGGCGACCAATCGCGTTTACATTCGCAGATATCAAGGAAATTTTCGAGCAACTGCGTACCATCCAGTGTATGAAACACTTCCGGATGGAACTGTACGCCCCATGTTTTTTCGTTTTCTATTTTATATGCAGCCAACTCCACATCCTGTGTGCTTGCAATTTTTCTAAAATTTTCCGGAATTCTTGTGATTGAATCGCCATGCGACATCCAGATTTGAGAGCCAGCCTCAATTTTATTGAATAAAGGATCAGCTGCGTCGATAAAGCTTAAATTGGCACGACCGTATTCACGCGAATTGGCAGCTTCAACATTTCCGCCAGAGCTGTAAGCCATAAACTGAGCACCATAACAAATACCCAATACCGGAAAATGATTCCGGATGGCACTTAAATCTGTTTTAAAAGCCGTGGGATCGTACACCGAAAACGGACTTCCCGACAAAATCACTCCTTTCACATCGCTTGTATCTTCGGGAAACTTGTTATAAGGTACAATTTCGCAATATTCATTTAGTTCGCGCAAACGACGCCCAATTAACTGTGTGGTTTGCGAGCCAAAATCAAGAATAATAATTTTCTCCATGAAATGAATTTAATAAAAGAGTGATACTGTTTTTGAATTAAGGCGCAAAGGTACAAAAAATCAAAAAGTCACACAATATAAACATGTATATAATACACGGATACAAATGTTAAGCTAAAATATAAAAAAGGAAATTGTAACTTTGCAAACGACAAACTAATGTTACTTTCAAATGAAAAAAACTATTTTATCGGTAATTCTTTTAATTACGGGAATTACACTTTCTTCACAGAATGCATCTGTGCAAAACGACCTTGTATGGAGTACAAGTCCGAGCAACCCCAACTGGCTGTACAAAACAAACGAAAAAGCATCCATAGACATCAGCCTGCAACAATACGGAATTCCACTGGATAATATTGTGATAACATACAGCATTGGACCTGAACTGATGCCTGAAACACAATGTGGCACTATTACTTTGAAAAAAGGGAAAGCTACGCTTACAGTGGGCACGATGTCCGAACCTGGCTTTCTGGACTGTCGCTTAACAGTTAAAATTGGCACTGAAAATTACAAACATCATGTAAAACTTGGATTCTCACCCGAAAAACTAAAGGCATACACCCAAATGCCGAAGGATTTCGACAATTTCTGGAACAAAAATTTAAATGAAGCATCATCCTGCCCTTACGAAGTAATAAAAACACCTGCTCCACAGTACTCAACCGACAAAGTGGAGTGTTTTTTAGTAAAAATACAAACCTTCAAAAAAGGGAACTATATTTATGGTTATCTGACGGTTCCCCGTAAAGACGGAAAATTCCCTGTGGTAATAGCTCCTCCGGGAGCAGGCATTAAACCCATGGACCCACTGAAAGATTTGTTTTATGCTGAAAACGATGTCATTCGTTTCGACATGGAAATACATGGCATTCGCCCCGACCTGTCAGCCGAAGATTACAAAAGCATTAGCCAGTCATTTGGAAACGGGAACAACAGCTATTTGGTAAACGGGCTTGATGATAAAGACAACTATTACATGAAAAAAGTATACGTATCGATGGTGCGTGTAGTTGATTTTTTAACACAATTACCTCAATGGGATGGAAAAAATGTGATGGCTCAGGGAAACAGTCAGGGGGGCGCACTGGCTTTAATTGCCACCGCACTCGACAAACGCATTACAGCCTGTGCCATAAGCCACCCCGCACTGAGCGACATGGCCGGATACAAAGCCAATCGTGCCGGCGGCTATCCTCATATATTTACCAGGTTCAGCGGCATGGATACACCAGCAAAAATAAACACCCTCAGTTATTACGATGTAGTGAATTTCGCATCAAAAATCACTGTACCTGTCTTTATGACGTGGGGTTATAACGACGATGTATGCCCGCCAACCACTAGTTATATCGTATACAACACTTTAAATTGCCATAAAGAAGCATTAATTACGCCTGTAAACGAACACTGGATTTCGGCAACCACCCGACGTTCATTGTTTGAATGGCTTAAGTTACAGGCAAAATAATCATTTTACCTGCCCGTAAACTTCTGCTTCAACAATCCGTAATTGACCATCGGCTTTAGCTGCATTCGGATCCTTGAATAAATCCAGCTCACCGGCAGTAGGCGCAGCCACTTCAACAATTCCGCCAAAAGCATCTTTATCTTCGCTTGCACCGGTGAGCCTGATGGTTACAAAGCGGCCTTTCACGGGCTCAAAGGGGATATTTATATAACCCAGCGACTTTGGAGTTTCACCCTCCCACACTTTTTTGTTATCTACATACAACTGTATTGGATAAGAGCGCATACGCCATCCGGTTAGTTTTAGCTCTATTTCATGAATAGTTGCATCTTGTTCTAATTCATATTTAATCCAGCCTGTCGACAACTTACCATCGTTTTTCCACTCCGTCAACTCATTATCATCAAAACTATTTTTCACCTCGCCCTCATGACTACCGGCAGTGGCCGCTACAATTTCCACGGAATTCCTTTTTATCGTATACGATGGTGTTGAAGGTGTTTCGCCACGCGACAGGTTTGATGGCTGGTAATCGCCACTAACGTAAGTCGATAAGCCATTTTTCTGACTCACCGGTTTGGATTCCAAACTCAAAACAGCCTCTTTAAACCCTGCCGCCTTTGCTGTTAACAACACCTTCCCTGCTCTGTTTGTAGAGCGAATCAGCACTCTGTTTACACCACACTCAACCGGCAAAATTTTTTCATTTATATAATTACCTTCTTTTCCCTGCGCAATACCTCCCAACCATTCGGCTTCGCCCGAAAGTTCGAAAGTAATCATATCATTTGCCAACGGACAAATTCTACCGCGCGCATCAGCTACTTTCACTTCAATCAACACCACATCAGCTCCATCGGCTTTGAATCCATCAGGCGCCTGCATTTTTGTTAACAAAATCTGCGATGGAGCATCAACGGATTCTTTTTGACTCCGGCATAACTCCACCCCCGAGGCATCGTAGCAAACAGCCACAATTGTTCCTTTTTCGTATTTTACATCTTTAAATGTAAACAAAAATCCACTCTCGCGCATGCCAAAACCCTGCGACTTCCCGTTGACAAAAAGTTCCACCTTTTCGCCCGATGCCACAACCTGCACATCTTTTGCATCGCGCGAAGTTGGAGGATTATCACCTTGGGGAGCATTAAAAGGCGCTTCCCAATGTCCGCAGATGTACACTCCCGGCTTTTCCACATCAACCCAGCCATTCCACATTACCTGGTGTGCATAAAAAGCATCTTTAGCTATACGCATCGGGTCCACTTCGCCACTTCGGCGATAATTCTCTGCTCCTCTGTAATGCGTGTTCGAATCGGAAAAAATGATATTTGTACCCCCCGAGCTAACTCTTTTACCCGTACCGGGACGTACACGGTAATAATCGTACCACCGCACAATGGTTTCTTTAAAAAATGAATCCTGATTCTGATTATAGGCAGTGGCATCAGCTTTCTGCACTAATTGATTTGTAACTGTCGATCGATAGTATTTAGAACCCGCACCGTTTTTATGATACGGATACGAGAAGTCGTCCCAATACTTACGCAAGGCTTCATCCCGGCAATATTCCGTAGCCCACATTGGCAAACGGGCACTTTTGTTAATATAAAGCATTTCGCCACCATACTCAGCTACTTTACTATCCAGCATTTCGCGCGAACCAATTGCCCGGCCGCCATAAGGATCATAAGTATCCCGTATAGCCTTCATTTCCGACATATGCTCCTCGGTAATGCTCTCATTGCCCGATTCATAAAAAAGAATACTCGGATTATTCCGATTATAAATTATGGCATCGCGCATTAATTCAGTTCGATGCTCCCAACGTCGCCCGGTAACATCTTTCTCAGCATCGCCGGCTGGCATTGCCTGCATAAGACCAACACGGTCACAGCTTTCCACATCCTGTTTCCAGGGTGTTACATGCATCCAGCGTACCAGATTAGCGTTGCTTTCTACCATCAACTTATTACTATAATCGCTCAGCCATGCCGGAACCGACATACCTATAGCAGGCCATTCGTTGCTGGTACGCTGCGCATATCCTTTCATTTGAATAACACGATCGTTCAAATAAACCATTCCATTCCGAAATGCTGTTTTGCGAAATCCGGTACGTGTTTTAACCACATCGATTGCCTCACCGTTTACCTTGAGAACGGTTAACACATTGTATAAATAACCATAGCCCCAACTCCAGAAATGAAGTGAGTCCACCACATCATTCACTCTCAAAATTTTAGATTCTCCGGGCTGCAGAATCACCGGCAACGAAGTCATTTTTTTTAGCTGTTTACCATCCATATCCTGCAACAAAGCTTCAAACACAATTGATTTTGGCTCCGACCATTCGTTTTTCACTTCCGACTCGGCAAAAATACGCGCTGTGCGTTTCGTTACATCAATTTCGCGGGCATATATATACGTACCGGTTGTACGCAAGCCGCTATACAATGGCAAAGTTTGATACACGCGGGAAGCCACATGCAGGTATACATTTTTAGGAATCCCACCATAATTAGCATTAAAATTACGGTTGTTCCACTGATAGGTGGAACCTGTGGCTTTTTCGCGGTAACGCCATGAATTATCAATGCGTAGTACGATGATATTATCGGAATTGTAACGAATATGCTTCGTAATGTCGAAACCAAACGCCATAACGCCATTTTCATGACGCCCCACATAATTGCCGTTCACCCACACCTGTCCTCCAAAGCGAATGCCCTCAAATTCTACAAACACTTTTTTGCCTGAGTCGCTTTTTGGTAATCTGAAATGCTTTCTGTACCACAAAATCGTATCAGTATGCTCGTCAATAGCCACCCGAAAAGCTTCGTTTTCGTTAAATGCCCGGGGCAAAGTAATGCCCGCCCACGATTTATCGTTGTAACCCGGCTGGATATAAGAAGAGGTATCGCCTGTTACTTCGCCCACGCGCAACAGCCACGACGAATTGAAATTGTATTTGAAACGCTGGTTTTGATTTTTCGGAACTGCAATTCCCGGGAAAGAAGTGAAAGCTATGAGAAATACGAGTAGAAGTTGTTTGATTTTCATATACATCAGTGTAATTAACAATACAAAGTAACGAAAAAACAGTAAAACAATACTGGTAATTTTATTCACATATATGGAAAACAATAAAAAAGAGCTGACAGGAGGAGCACCCGTCAGCTCTTTTCACACATCTAATCAAACCAAATCAATCTGCTCCTTAAAAAACGAATACCTTCGAGCTACTTTCAACTCCGTTAACTAATGTAAACTTAATCAGATAAATACCTTTGGGCCAAACAGAGGTTGACACCACTGTACTTCCAGGCGACCCAACACCTTTAAACTGCATTTGCCCCTGCAAATTGAATACCGACAAATCGGCAACTTCGCCATTCACAATTATCTGCTCAGAAGCCTTTATGTATTTCACAATATTTACATTTTCAACAGCCACATCACCAGTGGTGCTTTGATATTCATATGCACCTAAATCGGGGGCAGCCCCATAATACACTAGACCAACATTTGTCCCTTTATCAATCAACCCGCTTCCTTGTTTCAGATGCAGCAATGTAGTAACGGGCAGTGAGCCATCGGCATTCCGACTATAATATAACTGCGCCACATCCAGGCTTACAAAATCGACTGCCGTTGCCGAAAAACCACTTAACCATGAATTATGCGACTGAGTTACTGTTTTCGAAGCGAGTTTATTGGTACTTTTCGACCCGTAACTAACCGAATTTTTAACCATTAAAGTACCATACGAACTATTAGAGAATCCATAATCCGGATTATTTAAATAGCCTGTACAATTATATAAAGTCATCGTTCCATTGTTATTATTCTGGTCAAAACCCTTCACCGGATTGCCAACAGCTACACAGTTATATAACTTTGCATTATGTGCCGTATAGTTTCCGCCCAGTTTAAATCCGTTCCCATTTCCATAATTAGTCATTATGTATTTGCCTTCCGAATTTTTAAACTGATAAAACCAGGATGCACTATCTGTTTTGAAACGGATATGAGCAGACATATCAAAAGTAGCGGGTCCATTGTAATAACTCTGGCAATCATAGTATTCCGTATTACCTATTTTCTCATAGTGGTCCCATGCATCATCTGCATTGTTCCATGCCCTGCAACCACGAAACACATTGGTACCCGTATTGGTATATTGCTTATCGGCAAAACCATCAGCATTTCCACCGTAATTGGGGGTTCCGTTCGAGTTCATACTTTTATAATCGAAATTATCGTACGAGTCACAATTAACAACCGTATTATTGCTTCCGGTTTTTAACTGCAAACCCGAATCACAATTCCAACGAAAAACACAATTTTCTATTTCATTGTAACTGCCTGTAACCTGCATGCCATTATCGCCGGCTCCCTGCACTACCAACCCCTTCACTTTTATATAATCACCGGTTACTGATATTCCGATACTATTGCTATTGTAAGGTTGCGAGCGAAAATCGAAAACGGGCACTTCGTTTGGATAAGCCACATAAGCAACCTTAGCCACAGACGTACCGGTTTTGTTAAATCGGATATTGGCACTCAGCAAATAAGTACCACCTCTGAAAACAAGAGAATCACCTGCAGCCAAACTTTTTGATAAGGCCGCAGACAAGCTCATCGGACTATTAACCGTTCCTGTTGCTGAACTACCTGTAGGTGACACATAATAGGTAACCGCATTCACTGTGAGAGCCGACAAAAAAATCATCAGCACTATTAAAAAACTTCTGTTTGACTTCAT
>JBLIZK010000001.1:0-6760 GCA_048859825.1 Paludibacter sp. | reverse complement strand
TGCGATGATGAAAATGTAAAAAAAGCGTTTCATAATAAATCATTTTTAGTTGTTAATTTCTCTTTTTCTAAATATATCAATTATTGTGCCCAAACTTCGATTCGAGATGTAAATAGCAATCAATATACAAGTAACTTCAATAATTATTTTTGCTTTTTTTTGTAATCTAAAGAAATACAATAGTATAGGTGTTTTTTTTGTTGGGTTGTATTTTTTATCAGAAAGAATATTCGTTAAAAAAACAATTGTATTTAAACCTATTCAATCGTTAACGGTCAATAGCAATACAAACGTTTGAATTTTTTCAAAAATCAATTTAAAATTAAATTATCATGAAAGCAAAAGTTTTATTATTCACATTAGCATTAGCAACGATAAGTTCGTTTGCAATTGCACAACAGGGTCCAAACCGTCAGGGTGGTAATGGTGGTCAAAACAGAATGTCGGCCGAAGCCAGAGTAGAACACATGACAAAAGAACTGGCTTTAACTGATGCAGAAAAAAGCAAAGTTCTTGAATTGTTTAAACGTGAAGAAGCGAAAGCGGCAGCAATGCGGGAAGAAATTAAAAAACAACGCGAAAATGGTCAGCAATTAGGCGAAGAACAACGTTCGAAAATGCAGGAGCTGCGTAAAGCAAATGATTTGGAACTTGAAAAAATTATAGGTAAAGAAAAGTTTACCAAATGGCAGAGCATACGTTCAGAGCAAATGAAACAAATACGAGAGGGAAGAGGCCAAAACAGACAGGGCAGACCAGATGCACCTGGAATGCATATGAATAAGGAAAAAGCAAAGGAAATGATGTCGGCCGAGAAAAGAGCTGAGCGCCTCAAACAACAACTGAGTTTGTCGGATGAGCAAAAAGTAGCTTTGGAACAATTATTTACTCAGCAGGAACAAAAAATGGCTGAAGAAAAGGCTCAAAAAATGAAAGCGTTCAAAGCAGAAAATGATGCAGCTATTGAAAAAATTATTGGTAAAGAAAAAATGGAACAATACAAGAAAATACGCGACGAAAAGGTAGATAAAGCCAAAAGAATGCGTGCCGGAAAGGCAAAATAATTTAAAGTATTGACAAAAAAAACGAGAGGTTCACATTAATGAGCCTCTCGTTTTTTATTTAGTATTTATTGTAGTATTGTTTTAAATAACTCAATGTTTGGGAGTATATGGGTTTTGTAAATTCAATAAACAGGTCCTGAGGTGCAGGTGGTAAAGCCGGCTCGCCGTTACACTGTCTTAATTGTTCTTTTGTTAGGGCTCTGGAGTCGCCGTTGTATTGTCCCCAAACTGTGTACCAGGTGTATTCGCCTGAGAAATTCCGTTGTTGAATCAATCTGTTTTGATTGTCAAAAATGCGTACACTTAATATGCCGCCTGATTTAATTTCGCGACGGAAAGTTGTTAACTTAGCTTTTACAGTACCGTAAACATTAACTTTTTTGCCTTCTATTGTTACTGTACCCGTTATTACACTGTCTCTTGATATCTCTACTGTATTTTTTGATTCGAATACATTGCCCACTGTAAAGTCTTCGAAATTTAAAACCAGATATTGATGGGGATTTACTTTTCCGGTGTTAGTGCCATTTTCATAATTGAATAATCTCACTAATTTTTTTTCGGCATATATACTTAAATCGGTATATAAATTTGCGCTAAAGAAATCTGCTGAGTATTGAAATCGACTATTTGTGAGTGGCTTTTCGAACATCACACGAAGAGTTCCCTGATAACGGGCTTCGTCAGTTAGCTGAATTACATTTCGGTAACCATTTACATAATTGTTTGTACGAAGAAACAGGTTAAAAGCTGACCTTCCACCTTCAAGCGTACCTGTTTCCAGATTTTTTAGGCCTAAATCATAGCATTGCGATGCAGCCATTTCTTTAGCTTCGGATAATTCTGTATGGAATTCTTCCGGTTTAGGAATAATTTCAAGAGCGGCCGGGCATCTGTAAATATTATCCGCTAAATCGTTGATGTTTTGATATTGGAGAACAACTTCTTCGTAATTAGTGGGTGAAGTACTTTGTTTCGCAATGGAAATATTGCGTTGAGCAGTAGATATAGCTAACGGATATGTCTTTGACAGAACATACCGCGCTTTCTCACTTGATGGTGATTTTTTCAGTAAATGTATGGCATCAATAGCGCCTTTGTAATAATCACCCTTTTTGTAGGCTTTGTAGCCTGATTTGCATGCCACAAACAGACTTGATGCGATAATTGCAAATAAAATAATTTTTTTCATATAGTTACATTCTTTCCGGCACCTCAATGCCCAATAGCTTCATGCCGTTTTTAATTACATTAGCAATGGCTGCCGATAGTTTAATTCTGAATAATTTTAAATCCTGATTATTTTCGCGTAAAATAGAGAAGTCGTGATAAAATTGGTTGTATTCTTTTACTAACTCATATATATAATTGGCAATAAGCGCGGGGCTGAATTCTTCACCTGCTTGCTTCACTGCCGCCGGAAATGCTCCTAATAATTGTACGAGATTTGTTTCTTTTTCTGAAATTGATATTTGATTGTTCAATGTGTTTGATATGTCAATACCCTGTTCTGCTGATTTACGTAAAACAGATTTTATACGAGCGTGTGTATACTGAATAAAAGGACCTGTGTTACCATTAAAATCAATTGATTCCTTGGGGTTAAATGTCATATTCTTACGTGGGTCAACTTTTAAAATGAAGTATTTAAGAGCACCTAAACCTACAATACGTGCAATTTCGGCTTTTTCTTCTTCAGTACAATTATCCAGTTTACCCAATTCTTCGGAGGTTTCACGAGCTGTATCTATCATTTCGGCCATCAAATCATCAGCATCCACAACTGTGCCTTCACGACTTTTCATTTTACCTTCCGGAAGTTCTACCATTCCATACGAAAAGTGTACCAAATTTTTTCCCCAATTATAACCTAATTTATCAAGAAGAATAGATAAAACCTGAAAATGATAGTTCTGCTCATTTCCAACCACATACACCATTTTACTAATATCGAAGTCGTTATATCTCAGTTTTGCGGTGCCAATATCCTGAGTCATGTACACGGATGTGCCATCGGAACGTAACAATAATTTTTCGTCAAGTCCATCAGCTGTTAAATCTGCCCAAACTGAATTATCTGGTCTAATATAAAACGAATTCTCTCTTACACCTCGCTCAACTTCTTCTTTTCCTGTAATATAAGTTTCGCTTTCGTAATATATTTTATCGAAATCTACCCCCAGTTTTTTATATGTTACATCAAAACCAGCATATACCCAACTATTCATTGTTTGCCAAAGGTTGTATGTTTCTTTGTCGCCGGCTTCCCATTTACGAAGCATATCCTGTGCTTCGAGCATCAATGGCGCATTTTTCTTTGCCTCCTCTTCGGTAAAACCTTTGCTGATTAATTCTTTTACTTCTGCTTTATATGCTTTGTCGAACTCAACGTAATATTTACCAACCAAATGATCCCCTTTTAAGCCTGAACTTGCAGGTGTTTCGCCATTGCCGAATTTTTGCCAGGCTAGCATCGATTTACAAATATGAATACCACGGTCGTTTACTATATTGGTTTTTACAACATTCCAACCATTGGCTTTTTGTATTTCTGAAATACTAAATCCTAACAGGTTGTTGCGTATATGTCCAAGGTGAAGTGGTTTATTGGTATTGGGCGATGAATATTCTATCATCATTAGCGGAGCAGGTTCATCGGCTCTTGTATAGCCATAGTTTTCTGTCGATAAAATGCTGTTAAGAGATTCTATCCAATAGGTTTTGTTTATTGATAAATTCAGAAAACCCTTTATAACATTGAAATTTGTAATTAAAGTGTTGTTTGTTAAAATATATTCCCCAATTTCCTGCGCTGTTACTTCAGGACTTTTGCGGGCAATTTTTGAATATGGGAATACTACAACAGTTATATCGCCTTCAAATTCTTTTTTTGTTTTCTGTAATTGTATTTGATTGGATGTAACTTCGGTATTATAAATTGACTTAATTGCTTCGGCTACAACTATCTGGATAGATGATTCAATATTCATTATTCTACTTGTTTGTTTTCGCTGCAAAGATAGTTTAATTGGCTCAATATGACAATAATTTTATTATCATGCTTTTGTATATAGTTTAGTAAAATCATGGCTTTGTTTTTTTATTACATTGCTCAATTCATATTTTTTGTCCAACTGAAGTAGCTCAGATTATATAATTATGCTACTTTATATGACAAATCTGAAGAAAATGAATTGGCTGAAATGTAAATAATAGTTATAATGATTGATTTATCGATGATGTATGGTTAAATAGTGTATATTTTCAGGCTGAAGTTTTCAGGAAATCTTCTGTTGAAGTTTGAGTTGTTGTTCAGGTAACTAATAGTTCAGACGAAAACAACAAAAAATGATTTAATTTTCAGTTTCTAAGTACAATTTCAACTTGTATTTATTGTTAGGAATATAATAAAATATATTATTGTTTTAAGTGTCAGAGAATAAGGTGTTTAAGGTTGATGTGTAGTGTGTTTGTAATACGAAAATTCTGGAAAATTATTTATGTTGTATTTTCTCTTCTCAGTTAGTTTGAAAAACTCATAAACGTGTAGTATATTGTACTACATGCTTTATAATGTACTGTTACAGAGTTGAAAAGCTTTATGATTTGTATCTGCTATTGTAAATTTGACATGTAGAAATTAGAAAGGAATCTACAGATTTAAGTCATTATTTTATAAGTCAAATTTATAATAAATACACCTATGAAAGCAAATGGATTACTCCGGTTAGCAGTTTTGTTTATTGCAACAGTAACTGCAATTACTATAAAAGCTCAAACACCTGTACATTGTTGTACAGTTGTAGAAGTTACAGATGGTAATTATAGCGATAAATTGTGGATGATTACCGAGCCCGGTACAACCAATGGTTTTGATAACGGATGGGATGGTTATAAGTTTTTAAGTTCTGCAACTTACATTCCACAGTTATACGATAAAACAGTTGACGGAAATTTTCAGGTTTCCAGTTTCCCTTCAATAGAAAATAAGTTCTTTGCTTTTCGTCCGGGGAGTGCAACACAGTATACCTTGAAATTTACTCATTATGACATTACCTATTTTTATCCAGCATTGTATTTAGTAGATGTTTTAAAAGGAGATACTGTAAATGTGTACGAAAATAAATCGACATATACTTTTACAGCTTCGTCAACCGATGTGCATGAACGTTTTAAATTTATTACCAAATTAGCCGATAAGCCGGTTACACCTCCATCTTTGCCTGATACAACTGAAGTGCCCGTAATAAACCAGGATACACTTATTGTAATTCCGCCTGCAGGAGGCGAGCAGGAAGGCCTAGTTGACCCAAGCGGTAGCGATCCTTCGGAAGACGAAATGATTGGGAACAACGGTCCGGTGTTGAAAAAGGATAATTTGGCTGCAAAAGTGAGTGTGTATGTGAAAAAGTCGGTAATGGTTTGTAACAATCCAAATAAACAAGTGGCTTCGCTCAAAATGATTAATACCAGAACAGGTAGAGTAGAAAAGGAAATTGTTGTTGGTGCCGGTGCTGTTACAACTACTCAACTAACAAAACAAAAGGGATTGTATCTGATTCAAATTTCAGTTCAGCTTGATGTCGCAGCTACAAGTATACTAGTACAATAAATAACAATTCATACTAAAACTAATTTTCATAAATGACAAAATGTTTATTTTTAACCTGAAATCTGTTTGGAAAATAATTAATTAGGTGTGGTTTTACCTAAACTGAAGATGAAGAATATCTGTTTGGATTTTGATTTAACACAGGCTGTGCTTTGAATACATAGCCTGTGTTTTATTTGTGGAAATAATATGTTATACAACAATGTTTTAAAAGTATTTATTTACCATCTTTAAAACATAAAAATTACTATATTTGTAACTATTCAAAATAACAGAGTTATTGTATTTATGTGCGCATTTATGAAAACGAATGATTATAATCTGCTACTTGCTAATATGCCTGTAGCCTATGCTTTACATGAAATGCTTTACAATGGTAATGGTAAGGCATACGATTATAAATTTATAGATGTAAATAACTATTTTGAAAAAATAACAGGTGTTTCGGTTAAAGATGTTGTAGGCAAAACATGTATGCAATTGTTTCCTGAAACTGAACAATACTGGATTGATACTTTTGAAAAGTGTATAATAGAAAAAAGTACTGTAGAACTTGAAAACTACAGTGCAAGTTTGAATGGTTATTATAAAGTAACTGCGTTTTCGCCTATGCCAGGTTACTTCATTACAATGACGCATGATGTAACCAGTGAACGTAAAAAGCAAAAGGAGCTGGCATTAAATGAACAACGCTATCGTTTATCTCAGGAAGTGGGCAAAACTGGAAGTTGGGAATACTACATTGCCGAAGACCGATACTGGAACTCACCTGAATTCAGACGTATTTTTGGAATTGACAGTAATGATGAAGATATTAACGGTGTTGTAGAGCAATGCATAATCGATAAAAGTATTGTGAATAATGCTCTTGTAAGATTAATTGAAGAAAATGCCGAGTATAATATCGAATTTGAAATAAAAAGATACAATGATGGTGCAATTCGTGTGTTGAACAGCAGGGCTCGTAGTGTATATGATTCAATAGTACAAGCAAAAGTAGTTTTTGGGTACTTAGTAGATATTACTGAAATCAAACAAAATGAATCTAACTTAAAGCAATCAAAAGCTGTTTTAAGTTCAATTT